>JBBITQ010000054.1:3461-7598 GCA_037440685.1 Clostridiales bacterium | reverse complement strand
GGCCGTGCGCACCGCCATCTACGTCAACCCGCACCTGGAGGCGCCGGTGGCCAGCGGGCAGCGGATCGGGTCGCTGACGGTGCTGGGCCCGGAAGGAGAGGTGTGGGCGCGCGTGCCGCTCCTGGCCGCGCACCCGGTGCCGCGCGCGCCGTGGTGGCACCGCCTGGGCGTCTTCCTGAGGGGGTTCGCCGGAGCGGGGTGACGGCGGTCAGGCGCGCTTGTCCAGGTGCAACTGGTCAAGCCCCTCTTGCAGTTCCCAAAAGGCGTCGAAAGGCCCGCCCCAGAATTCGACCCCGTAGCGGTAGGCGTCGCCATGCTCCTGCCGCCACAGGAATCTCCCGATCGGGGCATAGGCCTTCCCGTTCAGGGTGAACTCGAACCGCGCCACCACTTTGAGCTCCATCGGGATCTTCAGGCCCGACTCGAGGCAGATGCCGCCCCTGCTGAGGTTCAGCAGCGTGCCGGCACCGGGAGGGAGGTCGACCGGGTACTCTCCCACGAAGGCCAGCCAGAAGCGGCAGGCCAGCCCCTCCACGGGGATACGGGGATGCTTGCGGCGCTGGCGGATGTAGGCGTTGCGGTAGCCGTCCAGGGGCTCCATGGTCACACCCGGTGAAAGATTTATAGGCGTAATGCGATCGATACGAGATAAGTATCGCTCACAGAACAGCCTTTCGTAAAGATCCCATCAATCCGGTTCCACACGGACGGCGGTGGTGAGCTCTGACAGGGTGACGAGGCGGTACCCCTTCTCCTTCAAGCCGCTGATGATCGCCGGCAGGGCGTCGGGCGTGTCGGAGGCGTTGTCCCCGGCCTGTAGCCGGACGATGTGCCCCGGGCCGGCGCCGCGGAGCACGCGGCGCACGATGTAGTCGGGTCCCGGCGTGGCCCAGTCATGGGAGTCGGTGCTCCACAGGGCCACCGTCTGGCCCAGTTCCGCGGCAGCCGCCAGGACCCGCTCGTCGTAGCGGCCACCCGGTGGGCGAAAGAAGCGGGGCGGCGCGCCGGCGACTTGCTGGATGGCCTTGCTGGCAGCCCTCACCTCCTCCCGGACCGCGTCGCGCGGGCGCTTGACGAGGTCAACCGGTTTCTGGCCGAGGCTACCAACCTCGTGGCCCTCTGCGCGCATCCGCGCCACCAGATCCGGGTGGGCTGTCGCCCATGTCCCGGGCACGAAGAAAGTGGCGACCGCGCGGTGCCGCCGCAGGATGTCCAGCACGCGGGCGGTCACATCCTCGCCCCAGGCGACCTCGAAGGTGAGCGCCACCATCTTCCCCGCCCCTGCAACCTGGCGCAGGGGCTGGGGCCTGGCGGTGGCGGGGACGGCGGGCTCCGCCAGCAAAAGGCCTAGCCGTGCCAGGAAGAGCGCCGCGAGCATGGAGATGGCTATGGTGATCCTGCGGCGGAGCCATGGAGTGACGGTGAAGAAGTACACTTCTACCCTCCCCAGCCCGGCGGGAGCCGCGGCAGGGCCGCCCGCAGTGGGATCCTCCTCCCATCCATATGGTGCGCGGCGGCGGTGTATGAGCAGCTTCCGGTGCGGCGGGGCGCGCCGCGGCGGGCCTCAGGCGGGGATGAGCAGGCGGAGGAGGCTCAGGGCCGCTTCCTTCCGGCTCATGGCGGGGGCTCCGGGATGGGCACCGCCGGGACGCGACGGGCCGGTGCACAGGGGGCAGCCCCCGTGGCAGGGACAACGCCTGGCCAGCCGCAACGCCGCATCCAGGATCTCGGGGGAACGGGCGAAGAGGAGGGCGGCGCAGCCACTCCCTCCCTCGTGTCGGTCGTAGAGGAAGAGGGTGTGTGCGCCGTCCTCCGGCGCAGGGGCGCGGATGGCGGTCCCCAGGTCGTTGGGATCGCACAAGACGAAGAGGGGGAGGAGGACGGTGATCAGGTGAGCGAGCGCCCGCAGCGCCATGGCCAGGATGGGCCGGGGCAGCACCTCCGCCGTCCCGGCGTCGAGCCCCAGCCAGTAGGCCTCGCTGGGAAAGGCGGCAGCTGGGCCATCGAGCCCCGCGACCTTGCGGAGGCGCCCGCCGGCGTCAAACTCCTTGCAGCAGAGGGGCTGGATGGCGACGGTGCAGGTTCCCCACCCGTCGAAGGCGTGGGGTGTGCCCGTTCCCGGGCAGGGCGCCCCCGCGCCTACGGGAAAGCGGCGGCTGGCGCGGATGGCGGTCACCTTCACCACGGTGGCGGTGCGGGCGGCGGTGCGGGTGCCGCCCCGCCAGGGCCGTGCCAGGGCGACGCCGTGTTCTAGGTCCAGCATCTGGAGCCGGTAGGGCTTGCCCTGGTGCCAGTAGACGGCCCCTGGGTGCAAGAGGGCGGGGGCCTGGTATGCCGCGGCATCGCCAAGGCGGCAGCCGGCGGCCGCGTCGAGGATGGCCACGCCATCGCCCCCGAAGCCGCGCAGGCGGGGCGGGCAGGAGGCGGCCGCGCCTGGGGAGAGGGCGCCGGCCCTGCCCGCAGGGAGGGCTCCGGCCGCGGAGGGGAGTTCCCGCTGAGCGCAGGCGCGGTGCCAGGCGGCAACGCGCGGGTTTTCCGGGTTCAGTGCCGCCGACTCAGGGTGGCGCGCGAAGAGGTGGTCGGGGTGGCCGGCGAGGTACTGGTCCAGCGGCTGCCGGGCCGCCACCAGCACCGTCGCGGAGGGTTGGCCTCGCCGTCCAGCACGGCCCGCCCTCTGCCAGGTGGCGGCCACCGTGCCGGGGAAGCCGCAGAGCACCGTAGCGTCTATGCCGCCCACGTCGACGCCGAGCTCCAGGGCGCTGGTGCTGACGACGCCCGCGAGGCGGCCGGTCTTGAGCCCCTGCTCCACGGCGCGGCGCTCCTCCGGGAGGTAGCCGCCGCGGTAGACCGCCGTGTCCAGATCAGGGCGGCCGCGGCGTGCCAGGTGCTCGCGGAGGCGGTTGTGCAGGAGTTCGGCCTCCGCCCGCGTGCGCGCGAAGGCGATCGTCGCGAAGCCGGCGGCGAGGAACCCTGCCGCCCATGAGGCTGCGGCCTGAAGGGCGGGCTCCATGCCCTTGGCCCCGGGGACGGCGTAGGGGTTGACCACGAGGAAATGCTTCTCCCCGGCAGGGGAGCCATCGCCTGCCACCACGGCCACCTCTTCTCCCAGAAGGGCCTGGGCAAATTCCGCAGGGTTGGCGATGGTGGCGGAGGCGCAAAGGAACCGGGGCCGGGAGCCGTAGTGGCGGCAGAGGCGCAGGAGGCGGCGCAGGACGTGGGCCACGTGGCTCCCGAACACGCCGCGATAGGCGTGCAGCTCGTCGAGGACCACGAAGCGGAGGCCGGCGAGGAACGTGGCCCACCGGCGGTGGCCGGGCAGGAGCGCGCAATGCACCATGTCGGGGTTGGAGAAGAAGATGCGTGCCATAACCGCCGCGCGGCGCTCGGATCGCGCCGCGTCGCCGTCGTAGGTGCCCAGGAGGCCGTCAGTGGGGAGGGCGGCGCGCGCGGCGAGCCGCCCGAGCGCTTCTGCCTGGTCGCGGGCTAGCGCCTTGGCGGGGAAGATGTAGAGGGCGCGGGCCGCCGGTTCCTCCAGGATGGCCTGGAGCACGGGCAGGTGATGGCAAAGGCTCTTGCCCGAAGCGGTGGGCGTGACCACCAGGACGTTCCGGCCTTGCCGCGCCAGTTCGAGGGCGTGCCGCTGGTGCTCGTACAAGTCGGTTACGCCGCCCAGTCTGAGGGCGTTGACCAGTCGGGGGGAGAGCCAGTCCGGCTGGGGTGCGAAACGCCCCGGGCGCGGCGGAACCGCGCGCCAGGCGACGACGTGGCGGCGGGCCTCGGGTCCCCCTGCCATCTGGCGGAGTACCATCTCCAAACTGCGGCCTTCCATGGTGGTATGATTTGCCAGAGCAGGCTGGAATCCTGCCGGAGGGGCCATTATAATAGAACTCCGGGTGACGCCGGTGCGGTTTGAGCGGGCTGGTGCAGGCAGTGTTTGGGAGGCTAGCCCCATAGCCCGCGCTTTCATCGAGGATTTCCCTTCCGTGGCCCCCTTCTTCCGTTACGTTCCCGCGGATGACGGCAGCCTCACCGCCCGTTACGCAGCGCTGGGCGGACGGGGCAGCGCGGCACGACGGCTGCGGGTGGCGGAGGCGCTCGCGCTGTTCCGCGCCGACGGCCGCTACTTCCGCCACGGCG
>JBBITQ010000054.1:0-3451 GCA_037440685.1 Clostridiales bacterium | reverse complement strand
ATCCCCCGGCCGTCGAGAACGCGGCCCGCCTGGGCCGGGGCGCGGTGGCGGTGGTGACCGGGCAGCAGCCCGGCCTCCTGGGGGGCCCGCTGTTCACCGCCTACAAGGCGGTCACGGCCATCATGCTGGCGCGCCGGGCCGAGGGGTTGCTCGGGGTTCCCGTGGTCCCGGTCTTCTGGGTGGCCAGCGACGACCATGACTTCAGCGAGGTCAACGCTGCCTGGGCCGTGGACCGCCGCGGCCGCCTGCAGGAACTGCGCCTGCCGGGGGTCCAGGGGGCCATCCCGGGAGGGGCGTACCCCGTAGGTGCCAGGGCCCTGCAACTGGCAGGGACCCTGGCGGAGGTGGCGGGCGCCGGACCGCACGGCCAATATCCCCACACGGCGGAGGTGACCGCCTTCGCCCTCGCGGCCGGCCGGCGCTCGGCCTCGCTGGCGGAGTGGTTCGCGCGGCTCATGGCGCGGCTGTTCTCCCGGCACGGGTTGGTGCTGCTAGACCCGCGGCTCGCCGAGTTGCGGGCCGAGGCCGGCGAGGTCCTGGCTGAGGCGGTCGCGCGGCGGGAGGAGGTGGCCGGCGCGCTCCGGGCGGCCGGGGAGGCGCTGGGGGCGCGGGGCTTCCCCGCTGCCTTCGCGCGCGGCGACCAGGCCTATCTCTTTATGGAAGAGGGGCAGCGCCGGACCGGCTTGGTCTGGGACGGCAGGTCCTTCGCCGACCGACGTGGCAGTTTCTGGGCTGCGGAGCGCGAACTGGAGAGCGCCATCCGCTCGCACCCGGAGAAGTTCAGTCCGAGCGCCGCCCTGCGCCCCGTCGTCCAGGAGGTCCTGCTGCCCACCCTCTGCCAGGTGGCCGGTCCGGGGGAACTGACGTACCTGGCGCAGCTCAAAGAAGTCTTCTCCCTCTTCGGCTTGGAGATGCCGCCGGTCAGGCCCAGGCTAAGCCTCACCATGGTGCCGCCAGAGGTGGCGGTGGCGCTGGAGCGGTTCGGCATCAGTTATGGTGAGGTGGCAGCGGGCCTGGGGGAGCGGCTGCGCGCCGAGTTGGCCTCCTTGGATGACGTCGGGCTGGAGGCGGTATTCGCCGCGCACCGGGGGGCCATCGCCGCCGCTTACGGGGAGCTGGCCAGGCGATTGTCCCCCTTCGGCGAGGGCATGGCGGCTTTGGTGGCGGGGAACCGGGATCGGGTCCTGCGCCAGGCGGCGTACCTGGAGGCGAAGGCCTGGCAGCATCACCGGCGCCGGAACCGGGAAGTGGTGGCGGCCTTCCGCGCGATGGAGAGCTGGCTGCGCCCCGGGGGGGCGATGCAGGAGCAGCGGCTGGGGTGGCTGGCGCTGGCCTTCCGCCTGGGGTGGGGATTGGCGGACGTCCTGTTGGAGGCCCCGCTCACTCCGGAACACCATCTGGCCTACTGGGAGGGCTGAGGATGCTGGACCTCCTCGTCTTCGCGCCCCATCCGGACGACGCGGAGATCGGTGTCGGCGGGATCCTGGCCCGCCACGCCGCCCTGGGCTGCCGGGTGGGGGTGGTTGACCTCACGCGCGGGGAGATGGGCGACAACGGCACGCCGGAGGAGCGGCAGGGGGAGGCGGCCGCCGCTGCGCGGATCCTGGGCTTGGCGGTGCGGGAGAACCTGGGGCTTCCGGACGCCGCCCTGGAGCTTGACGGCGAGACGGTCTCGCGCATGGTGGCGGCCATCCGGCGCCTGCGTCCCCGCCTCGTGCTGGCGCCGTACTGGGACGACCCGCATCCCGACCACCGGGCGGCGGGGTTGGCCATCGCGGCCGCCGTCTTCCGGGCGGGGCTGCGCCGGTACGCCCCGGAACTCCCGCCGCACCGTCCGGCGCGGATCGGCTACTACTTCATCAACACCGAGGCCGCGCCGACGGTCATCGTGGACGTGTCGGACGCCTATGACGTCAAGGAGGCGGCGCTCCTGGCCCACCGGAGCCAGTTCTGCCGCGAGCCGGGCCGGGTACCGACGCCGCTCAACGACGGGCGTTTCCTCGGGCGGATCAAGGCGCGCGATGCGCGCTGGGGCGCCGCCATCGGGGCGGCGTTCGGGGAGGGCTTGCTCTTCCGCGAGCCCTTGGCGGTGCCGGATCTCTCCGCCTTGACATGACGCGGCGGGGTCCGGGCCTCGCCCGGCACCCCGCCGCGCGCAGGGCACGCCTCGGGGGGTTGTCACTCCACCACGATATGCCCCTTCATGCCGGCCTCGAGATGGCCGGGGATTTCGCACTTGTACTCGTAGGTGCCCGGCACCCGGAACTTCACCCCGAACGTAGCCGTCTCTCCCACGTCGACTTCCTTCTCGAAGTTGGCGATCCTGCCCTCGACCACGATCTCGTGCTTGACGGTTCCCTTGTTGGTGGCATTGAGGATCGTCAAGGAGCGAGCCTCGGTGTTGATTTCGCTCGGGGTGAACCGGAACTCGGTGAGGGTCAGGTCCACCTCGCGGCGGTCGACGGAGGGCTTCCGGTCCACCACCTGCAGTTCCGGCTTCGGTTCCGCGGGTGTCCCGGTCACGACGATCTCGCCCTTCATGCCGAGTTCCAGGTGCCCGGGTTGCTCGCACTTAAACTTGTATGTCCCGGGTTGATGGAAGACGAGGGCGAACTTCCTGGTGGCCCCCTTCGGCACCTCGACCTCATACTCGCCTTCCTCGAAGTCGAGGATGAAATCGTGCAGCACCGTGCCCTCGTTCACCGCGGTCACCTCCAGGACGGTGCCCACCGCGGTCTCGATCCGGTTCGGGGCGTAGCTGTGGTCCACGAGCTTGATGGTGACTTCCTGCTTGGTGTCCGTCTTCTCCTGACCCTGAGCGGCCGTCTGGTTCGGACTGGCCACCCTGGTGGTAGCCCCTTGCTGGCTTGTTGCCTCGTTGCCCGCAGCGTCGCGGGCAGGCGGGCTGGACGCCGGCTGCGGGTTGTTCCCCCCGCACCCCGCGGTGGTAGCGAGCAGGGCCGCCATGACCGCCAGCACCAACACCCTCCACATGATCCTCACTCCTCCGCATATGTGTGGTACAGCGCTGGGTCCGCCTGCGCTGGTCAAGTCCGAATTTTGGTGTAAAAATCCCTCTCGGTAGATTTACATAATGCTGCCTCAGGCCGCCTCGCTTAACTTCGCTGCCACCTCCTTACTCGCCGCCGACCTTCGCCACTCCCAATACTCGGCCATGTCGAAGTACCGGTGCCCAGTCGTCCACGCCTCGTCGATCTCCATCAGCACCGCCCCGATCAGCCGCCCGGCCGACTCCTCGTTGGGGAAGATCCGGATCACCCGCTCCCGCCGGCGGATCTCCTGGTTCAGCCGCTCCACGCCGTTGGTGGTCCTGAGCCGCTTGCGGTACTTGGCCGGCAGCGCCATCACCGCCATGGCGTCGTCGAACCCCTCCTCCAGCCGCTCCACCGCCCTGGGCGCCCGGTCGGTAAAGTCGCGCAGCAGGTCATCC
>JBBITQ010000053.1:0-7608 GCA_037440685.1 Clostridiales bacterium | reverse complement strand
GACCTCCTGGGCGAAGTGCAGCGCGTAGGTCTGGGCGAGGAGCGGGAAGAGCCGCTGGGCGGAGGAATTGGCCCGGGCCGCGGGAGCCCGGGTCACCTACGTCGCCACCGGACTGGCCGGGGACGAGGAGATGCGCCGCCGCATCGCGGAGCACCGCCGGCGCCGCCCCCCCGAATGGGAGACCGTGGAGGAGCCCGTGGCGGTCGAGCAGGTGCTCTCTGCGCGCAACGAATCCGGCCGCCTCCTCCTCGTCGACTGCCTCACGTTCCTGGTGTTCAACCTCCTGGAACGGGCGGGTGCGCACGCCGGCGGCGACGGCCGGCGGCGTGCCGTGCTGGCGCGGGTCGAGGCGATGGCCGAGCAGGCGGCGGCCTCCCCCGCCCAGGTCGTCGTGGTATCCAACGAGGTGGGGTGGGGCGTGGTCCCCGAAACCCCGCTGGGGCGGGAATACCGTGACCTGCTGGGCGAAGCGAACCAGTTGGTCGCCGCCCGCGCCCAGACGGTCTACGCGCTCCTCGCCGGCATACCATTGAAGATCAAGGGTTGAGGGGGCGCGACCGCTTCCCTTGTGGCCGCGGGCGACGTTCTGATATCCTTATGACAACTGCGTTAAGAGGGTGGTGCAGCGACAGATGGAGGCGGTCCAGGACCGGGCGGTGGGCCGCCGGGTCCTCGTTTACGATACCACTCTGCGGGACGGCGCCCAGCAGGCGGGTATCACCTTCTCCCTCAAGGACAAGCTGCGGATCGTGGAACGGCTGGATGCCTTCGGGATGGATTACATCGAGGGCGGTTGGCCTGGTTCCAACCCCAAGGACCTGGAGTTCTTCCGACAGGCGCGGCGGCTACGGCTCAGCCACGCCCGCCTGGTAGCCTTCGGCAGCACCCGCCGGCCCGGGGTGCCAGCCAGGCGGGACGCCAACCTGCGCGCCCTCCTGGACGCGGGGACGCCGGTGGTCACCGTCTTCGGGAAGAGCTGGGACCTCCACGTCACCGCAGCCCTCGGCACCACGCCGGCGGAGAACCTGGAGATGATCGAGGAGACCGTCTCCTTTCTCAAGGAGCGGGTGGACGAGGTCATCTACGACGCCGAGCACTTCTTCGACGGCTACAAGGCGAACCCCGTCTACGCCATGGCCACGCTGGAGGCGGCCGCCCGTGCGGGCGCTTCCTGCATCGTCCTCTGCGACACCAACGGCGGCACCCTGCCGAACGAGGTGGGCGAGATCGTGGCTGCCGTCCTGGAGGCGGTGCCCGTCCCCATCGGCATCCACACCCACAACGACGCCGGCGTGGCGGTGGCCAACACCCTGGAGGCGGTGCGGCGCGGTGCCCGGCACGTCCAGGGGACCGTCAACGGTTACGGGGAACGCTGCGGCAACGCCAACCTGTGCGCGGTGATCCCCAACCTGCGGCTGAAGATGGGCATGGAGTGCCTCCGGGAAGACAGCCTGGCGCACCTCACCCACCTCTCCCACTTCGTCGCCGAACTGGCCAACCGAGCCCACGACCCCTCGGCGCCGTACGTGGGAGCGAACGCCTTCGCCCACAAAGGGGGGGTGCACGTCAGTGCCATCCTGAAGGACAGCCAGACTTACGAGCACGTCGCCCCCGAGGTGGTCGGGAACACGCGCCGCGTGGTGGTGTCGGAGCTGTCCGGGCGGAGCAACCTGCAGTACATCTCGCGCGAGCGCGAGCTGGGCCTGGATAAGGACGATCCGGCGGCCCGCACCCTGCTGGAGAAGGTCAAGGATCTGGAGTATCAGGGCTACCAGTTCGAGGCCGCCGAGGCCTCCTTCGAACTCCTGGCGCTGAAGACGCTGGGCTCCTTTCCCAACTTCTTTACCTTCGAGGGCTTCCGGGTCCAGGTGGACCAGCGGCCGGGCCAGCCCGCCTCAGCCGAGGCGACGGTCAAGGTCCGCGTGGGCGACCGCACCATGCACACCGCCGCGGAGGGCGACGGTCCCGTCAACGCCCTGGACCGGGCGTTGCGCAAGGCCCTGGAGGGGGTGTTCCCCGTGATCAACACCTTCAAGCTGGTGGACTACAAGGTGCGCGTCCTGGACGAGAAGGAGGGCACGGCGGCCAAGGTGCGCGTTCTCATCGAGACTCAGGACGAGGAGCGGTCCTGGAGCACGATCGGCGTCTCGGAGAACATCATCGAGGCGAGCTGGCAGGCCCTCGTCGACAGCATCGAATACGGGCTGTGGAAGCGCCTGGGGCAGGCGGGACAGGCCCAGGCGCCCGTGGCCGTCCCCCAGAGCTGAGGGCGCTATGGTGGTGGGCATCTGCCGCATCGCCCTCGTCATCCCCCACGCCCGCACTCTCAAGGACAAGCGTTCGGTCGTGCAGAGCATCCTGGGGCGCGTGCGCGCGCGCCACAACGTCTCGGTGGCCGAGGTGGGCGCCCAGGACTCGTGCCGGGAGGCGGTGGTGGGCGTGGCGGTTGCCGGCAGCGACGCCCGCATCGTGCGGCAGGTCCTGGAGAGCGTCCTCTCCATCGTGGACGCACACGGGGAGGGCGAGGTCACCGACTACGCCATCGAGCTGGTCCGCCCCCACCGCGGCTAGTCGAGGTACTTGAGCGGGTTGACGGCCCTGCCGCCCACATGCACCTCGAAGTGCAGGTGCGGCCCGGTGGCCCAGCCGCTGGCGCCCACCAGTCCGACCAGCTCGCCGCGGCCCACGCGCTGCCCCTGGCTCACGAGGATCCGCGACAGGTGACCATAAAGGGTTTGGCGGCCATCGCCGTGATCGATGACGACGCAACGCCCGTACCCCGCGGACCAGCCCGCCTCCACCACGACGCCGGCCGCCGCGGCGCGCACCTCGCGGCCGTAAGGGGCAGCGAGGTCGATGCCGCGGTGGTAGCCGCGGCCGCGGGGTCCGAAGCGGGAGGTCAGGAGGCCCTGGACGGGCCAGCGGAAGGCCCCGCCCTTATCCTTGTCCACGCGCGGCGTCCACTGCGCCACCGGGGCGTCGTTGACTTGGGCGGCGAGTTTGGGTGCGTTCTTCACGGGCGCGGGCACCGACTCCGGCGTGAGGTAATCCTCTGCGGGTGGCGCGGTGAGGGTCGTGTTGACGAAGCCTGCGGCGGTGTCCGGCGGCGGTGCAGCTGGTTCCGCGCCCCCGCCTCCCGCCTTCCCTCCCTGGGCCACCGCGAACGGCGCGCCCGTCATCGTCGCGAGGGAGATGCCGACGATCCGTTCCGATCTGCCCTTGACGATGGGCCCCACCAGGGCGGGGAATGCGCAGAGCGCGAGAGACGAGCCGACTATCAGGCTCAATAACCAGCGAGGTGTCACCCTTTTGGGCACTTGCAGCACTCCTTCTTCAAGCCTCCGAAGTTAGCTGACGGGTTCGGCAGAGAAGGTGAGCCTACCACCGCTTGCGCGGCGGATTCACCCCAACTACTTGCGTCCTCCGTACCTCCGGGCGCTACTCCGGAGGATTCGGCTTCTCGTTTGTTATTCAGTTAACAATGTGCTGCCGGGTTACAGTTTAATTGTCTGCTCCAGCCAGGTCAAGGCTTCGGACCGTATTTTTTTCATTTTTGTTTCAAGCTATGCGCCCGGCCTTCGCAGTGTTACATAAAATACGCCTCTCGCGCGGGCCGGGCCGCTGCCTGCCCGGCGCCAGCCGGCGGAGTGTGATATATCATTTATTATTAACATTCAGCCGATGCGCTGGTCTCTCACCGGTTCCGGCGCGAGGGGGTCGTGCTTTGGCGTCTTTAGTGGAGAAGCTGCGGTCGCGGCGTTTCGTCGTGACGGCGGAGGTGGATCCGCCGCGCGGCACCGACGCCTCGGCCTTGATCGAGAAGGTGCGGCACCTGGCTGACGCGGTCGACGCCTTCAACGTCACCGACTGCCCGTTGGCCAACGTGCGCATGAGCTCTATCGCCGCGGCCTACCTCATCCAGCAGGCGGTCGGGGTGGAGACCATCTTCCACCTCACGTGCCGCGACCGGAACGTCATCGGCATCCAGGCGGACCTCCTGGGCGCGGCTGCCCTGGGCGTGCGCAACCTCCTGATCCTCACCGGCGATCCGCCGGAACGCGGGAACCACCCCACCGCGCGCGGCGTGTACGAGGTGGACACCCCGGAGCTGGTGCGCCTGGTGAGCGGGCTGAACAGCGGCAGGACCTACGCCGGCGGGGCGTTGGATTCCCGTGCCGCGTTCGCCATCGCCGTCGCGGCCAACCCCAACGCCGCGGACCTGGGGCGGGAGCTGGACCGCCTGGAGGAGAAGGTGGAGGCCGGGGCAAGCTTCGTCCAGACCCAACCGGTCTTCGACGCCGGGGCGGCCATGGCCTTTGAGGAACGGCTGTGCGCCCGGGGCCTGGACGTCCCCGTGCTCTACGGCATCCTCCCGCTGAAAAACAAGGAGTTCGCCCGCCGCATGGCGAAGATACCGGGCATCGTCATCCCCGAGCATGTGCTCCGCCGCGTGGAGGAGGGCGAGGAAGGCGAGGGCTACCGCCTGGCCGGGGAACTGCGGTATCGCTTCTAGGCTTCGCCCGGGGCGTCCACGTCTTCCCGATGGGCAGCGTCGCCGCGGTGCGATGCGTCACCGACGCCCTCGTCGCGGCGCTCGATCGGTGAGGTGGAGGTAGTGCGCGCGATCCCTGGCGACAAGGTGGTGGCGTTCCGCCGGCGCGTGGACTGGGAGGAGCCGAAGCGGGCGATGTTCGAGGCCCATCGCCGCGACGTCGCCGCGCTGCCGCTTGGCGGGCCGGGCGGGCAGTGGGCGGAGCTGGCGGTGGCCGCGGCCGTCGTGATCATGGCCCTGGGGTGCACCATGGCCGCCTTCGTCCTTAGCCTGGTGGAGGCCTGATGTCCATGACGCGGCAGCCCGCCGCACCGGTCATCGACCTCAACTGCGACGCGGGCGAGGGCTTCGGGCCGTACGAGGCCGGCGCCGATCAGCACGTCATCCCCTGCGTGACGTCGGTGAGCATAGCCTGCGGTTTTCACGCCGGAGATCCCCTGGCGATGGAGCGCACGGTGCGCCTGGCAAGGGAACACGGGGTGGCGGTCGGCGCCCACCCCGGCTTCCCGGACCGCGCGGGCTTCGGGCGGCGATGGCTGGGCATCTCTCCCCGGGAGGCCGAGGCCGACGTCATCTACCAGGTGGGGGCCCTCATGGGGTTCTGCCTGGCGGCGGGCGTGAGGCTGCAGCACGTGAAGCCGCATGGGGCGCTCTACCACCAGGCCGCGGGCGACCGGGAACTGGCGCGGGCTGTGGTCCGGGCCGTGAAGGCGCTGGACCCGGCGCTCATCATCTTCGCGCCGGCGGGATCGGCGCTGCACGAGGAGGCCGAGCGGGCGGGCCTCCGGGTGGCGCGCGAGGCTTTCGCCGACAGGGGCTACGACGCCTCCGGGAGGCTCCTCCCGCGCGGTCACCCCGGGGCGTTGCTCGCCGGCGAGGCGGCGGCGGCCCAGGCGGTGCGGCTCGCCCTCGGGGGCGGGGCTGACACCCTCTGTCTGCACAGCGACACGCCGGGCGCCGCCGAGACGGCCCGCGCGGTGCGCGACGCGCTCCTCGCCAGCGGCGTAAGCCTCAGGCCCCCAGCCTCGTTCCTCATAACCGCAACACGGCTGTGAGACACCTCGGTTGACGCGCATAAAACCCTTTTGCCGATAAAAAGGCAGGCCTTTCGTGCGTCCGGTATTGAGCCACAAGGGAGGGGCATTTCATGGCCGGTTCGTCGAATGTGTCAGGCCGGGTTGCCGGACGCCGGCTGGGTCTCGTTGATCAGCAGCGTGCACCACCCGGAGCGTTCTTCGATGACGACGGTGGCGCCGCGATCTTCGGGGAAGTAGAGGAACGTGGCCACGGGTCGGCGCTTGCGCCGCAGGTGAGGGCTGAGCCCCTTGGCCAGGATGTTGAGGCGCTCGCGGCCGATCCTGAGGTCGAGCGTCGCGGAATCGGTGAGGATCTCGGTGCGGTCTGGCAGCGCCCTGATGACCCTGACCCCGGATAGCCGCACCTGGTGCGCCGCCGGCGCGCTTTGCTGCCGCTCGGCGGAGATGGCGCCCTCCTGTGCCATGCCTGATCCCTCCGTGCGACGCTGTCTTGCCTTTCCTTCGACAGGCCTCGCCTTTTTCCTTCATTTTGACGAAACACTGGAGTGCGGGAACGATCTGTGGAGACGGGACGGAGGCGCCCATGGCTGACGCTTTCCCCATCCGGGCCATATTGGAGAACGGGCAGGAGGTGATGCTCGCCTCCCGGGCCGAGGTGGCGGGCACGTTCTGGGCGCGGTTGCGCGGCTTGATCGGCCGCCCGCTACGCGCCGGCGAAGGGCTCCTGCTGCGACCGTGCCATGCGGTGCACACCTGCTTCATGTCTTATGCCATCGACGTGGCGTTCCTGGACGACGAGGGGTGCGTTCTGGCCACGGCGGAGAACCTGCGGCCGTGGCGGTGGCGCGCCGTCCGCGGGGCGGCGATGGCCCTGGAGCTCCCCGCCGGCACCCTGGCGCGAGCCCGCGTCGCGCCCGGCTCCCGCATCCCCCTCCCAGCCTAAACCGGTTCCTGCCTGTTTGCGAAGAAACATTTAGATGTCCCGAGGCGTGGTAAGGTCATCCCATGCCCTAAGGAGTGAACGGACGTGACTGGCGAACGGGAGGAGAAGTACCTCGTCTTCAGCCTGGGCGGCCAGGATTTCGCCGCCGACATCACCGTTATCAAGGAGATCCGCGCCGGCGACCGCGTGGCCGCCATCCCGGAGAGCCCCGACTACCTGCTGGGCCTGATGGACCTGCGCGGCAAGGTGATCCCGCTCGTCGACCTGCGCCGCCGGCTGCGCGTGACGCCGACCCAAGACGGCGGAGTCGTCATCGTCGTCGAGTTGCCCGGGCAGTTGGTCGGTCTGGTGGTGGACCGGGTGGTGGAGGTGCTGAGCCTGCCTCCGGCGGCCTGGGAAGCGGCGCCGGCCCTGATCTCGGGCCCGGCGCGGCGCTTCGTGGCGGGCGTCGCGGACCTCCAGGGGCGGCTCATCGTGCTCCTCGACCTGGCGCGGGTGCTGACCGGCGAGGAGGTCGCCGCGCTGGAGGATCTCGCCGAGGCGTTCGCCTCCTGATGCCCTGATGGAGGTGCGTTTCGTAGTGGAAGAGGAGAAGTATGCCATCTGCCGGCTCTCCGGTGAGCATTTCGGCCTTCCAGTGGCGGCGGTGCGCGAGGTGGTGAACGCGCCCACGCTCACCCCCGTGCCCCGGGCGCGCTCCTACGTGGAGGGCGTGATAAACCTGCGCGGCCACGTGTTGCCCGTGGTGAACCTGGCCCGGCAGTTGGGCATGCCCGAGCCGGAGTTCTGCCCGTGCATCGTCGTGGCCGAGTGGCAGGACGAGGTGGTCGGCCTCCTGGTGGAGGAGGTGGTCGCCGTCCTGCCCCTGGCGTGCGAGCAGGCGGAAGGCGCGGGGGGCGGCAACGGCGAGGCGATGCGGGGCGTGGCCCGCATGGATGATGGCCGCCTGGTGGTCATCTACGACCTTGAGCGCTTGTTGAACCCCGAGGTGGCGATAGCATGACCATGCAGCCTCACGTCAGCGGTGAAGAGATCCAGCTCTTCCTGGAAGAACTGGAGGAACAGGTGCAGACGCT
>JBBITQ010000052.1:0-7618 GCA_037440685.1 Clostridiales bacterium | reverse complement strand
GACGACGTATTTCCAGGCCGCCTCCAGGGCGGGCTTGGTGCCGTACAGCCCGACCAGGAAGGCGGTGGCCAGGGTCGTGGCCTCCACCGCCACCCAGAGCAGGCCCAGGTTGGCGGCCAGGACCACGGTGAGCATGCTGGCGATGAAGCTGAAGAACCAGAGGTAGTACCAGCGCAGCCGCCTCTCGCTCACCTCGCCCGCCAGGAAGGCCCCGTGCATGTATCCGGCCGAGTACAGGCAGGCCGCGAAGGCGACCAGCGCCACGATGGCGATCATGTAGGCGCTCAGGGCGTCGACGTAGATGACGCCCCACCGCAGGGGCCCGCCGGCGAAGACGCCGCCGGCCACGGCCAGCCCCAGGGCCAGGATGAGCGCCCCCATCCACCGGCACAGGGAAGCCAGCGCCCGGGGAGGCAGCGGGAGAGCGCCGGCTGCCAGGCCGGCGCACAGGGGAGCCAGGGGAAGCAGGGCAGACGACCAATGCAGCATGGAGCCTCACCCCTTTAGCGTCTTAAGGCGCTCGACGTCCAGGCTGTCAAAGGTGTTACTGATCTGGTGCATGAGGACGCCCATGATGATCCCGGCCACCAGCGCGTCGAAGGAGACCCCCAGTTCCACCAGGAGGGGCAGACCGTTGGCCAGTGCCAGGGCGGTCAGGAAGAGCCCGTTCTCCAACACCAGGAGTCCCACCACCTGCATGAGGGCCAGGCGCCGGGCGATCATCAGGAAGAGGCCGATCATGAGGAGGGCCAGGGCCACCGGGAGCAGCGAGCGGGCCAGTTCGGTCCCCGCCATGGTGGCGGCCACGCGGTAGCAGAGGAGGGTCAAGCCCCCGGCGATGATCAGCGACCAGGTGCTGTTCACCGAGAGTTCCACCTGCTGGACAGCGCCCACCTTCCGCATTATGTACATGAGGAAAGCAGGGATGGCCAGCGCCTTCACGCCCAGGACGAGCAGGGCGGCGATGAACATGTGGCTGTGGCCCATGGCGACTCCGGCAACCGCCGTGAGCCCCGCCAGGAGGAAAGACTGGAAGGCGGCCAGCCGGATGGCCGTACCCAGGCGTCGGGAGGCCACCACGAGGAAGGTGCTTCCCAACAAGCAGGCGGCGATGGCGTTCACCAGCGGCAGGGACGGGATCGCATGCGGCACGTGGACGACCTCCTTCATCTGGCCACCTGGCCGGAGATCAGGGCCAGGAGGGACAGCACGAATGATGCCCCCAACAGGTCCGGCACGCGGAAAAGGCGCAGCTTGGCAAAGGAACTCTCCACCGCCGCCAGGGCGACCGCCAGCACCGCCGCCTTGGCGAGGAAAGCCGCCATGCCGATGGCGATGGCGGGCAGGGACCAGCGCGTCGCAACGCCCCACGGGAAGAAGAGGTTGGCCAGGAGCGCCATGAGGGCCGCCTGCTTGACCATGTGGCTCCAGTTGGCCAGGGCCAGGTGGCGCCCCGAGAACTCGAGCACCATGCCCTCATGGATCATGGTCAGCTCCAGGTGCGTGTCGGGGTTGTCCACCGGGATGCGCCCCGTCTCGGCGATGAGCACGATGAAGAGGCCGGCCAGGGCCAGGAAGTGGGCCGGGGTGAACAGCTCCTCTGCGGTGCGAACGGCGCCGGCCGCCACCATCTGGTTCAGGTCCGTGGACCCCGCCCCCAGCGACACGGTGAAGATGGCCAGGAGCATCGCCGGCTCCACCAGGGAAGCGAGGGCCATCTCCCGGCTGGCCCCCATGCCGCCGAAAGCGCTGCCGGTGTCCAAGGCGGCGAGCGCGGTGAAGAAGCGGGCCAGGGCGAAGAGGAAGGTCACGGCCAGCACGTCGCCGGCGAAGGCGGTCGGCAGACCGGCGAAGGCCACCGGGATGAAGAGGCCGGCCGCCACGACGGCCGCGAAGCCCACCCACGGCGCCGCCCGGTAGACCCATGACGCCTCTGCCGACACCACGGTCTCCTTGTGGAAGAGCTTCCACAGGTCATAGTAGGGTTGCAGGATGGGCGGCCCCTGGCGTTTCTGGAAGAAGGCCTTGACCTTCTTGATCAGCCCCTGGATGAGAGGAGCGGCGATCAGAAGGAATCCCGCCTGAATGAAGAATTGCGACAACGAATGGACGAGCTCAGCCAGCACGGCCCCATGACCCCCTTCCCGTCCCCATCAGACGGCCACCAGCAACAGGATGACGAGCGTGATCAGGATGTAGGCCAGGTATGCCTGAATGCTGCCCGCCTGGATGCCGCGCACGCGCTGGGCGATCCGCACCAGGACCGTCCCGGCCGGCCGGTATAGGTACTGCTCGAACAGGGGCGGGATCTCCGCCCGGTAACGCAGAGAACAAGCGAAATATGGAGAGACCTCGTAGTCGGCCTCGATCTCCCGCCGCGGCCGCAGGAGCTGGCGGAAGATGATGCGGATGGGCTTGGCGAAGGCAGCGGCCGTATACTCCATGCGCGGCTGCAGGCGGATGCCACAAGCCCAGGTGTCCTCGACCCGGACCGCCGCCCGGCCGGCTGCCGTCGCGCGCACCGCCGCCCCGGCCATGACTACCAGTCCCGCAAGCAGGAGGAACATCGCCAGCGGCGAGAGGCCCCCTGCCAACACACCGGGCTCGACCACGGCCAGGGAGCCCCAGCCCCACTCGGCCGCACCGCCCGCCGCCGAGGCGATTCCCGCGCCCGTGACCTGTAGCGAGACCGGATCCAGGAGCCGGAGGGCCCACCCGGGAAGGATGCCGATAAGAAGGCACACGGCGGCCAGGATACCCATACCGGCCAGGAGCGGCGCCGGGGCCTCTCGGGCATGGCCGGCGGCCTCGCTACGGGGGAGGGCCAGGAAGGCGGTGCCGAAGGCCCGCACGAAGCAGGCGGCGGCCAGGGCGCCCGTCAGGGCCAGGGCGGCCCCCGCCACGGGCGCCAGCACCTGCACCACCGGCTGGGGTGCCTTCATCCCCAGGAGGAGGAGCGACTGGAACGACAGCCACTCGCTCACAAAGCCGTTGAGGGGCGGCAGGCCGGCGATGGCCAGGGATCCGACGAGGAAGAAAGAGGCCGTGCGCGGCATGCCCCGGATGAGACCCCCCATCCGCTCGATATCCGCCGTGTGCGTGGCCTGGACCAAGGCGCCGGCTCCCAGGAAGAGCAACCCCTTGAACATGGCGTGGTTTAGCGCGTGCAGCAGGGCCGCCGCCACGGCCAACGCCGCCAGGGGGCCGAAACCGTAGGCCTGGAAGAGCAGGGCCGCCCCCAGCCCGAGGAGGATGATGCCGACGTTCTCCACGCTGCTGAAGGCCAGGAGCCGCTTCAAGTCCTGCTCCATGAGGGCGTAGATCACGCCCAGGACGGCTGTCACCACCCCCAGCCCCAGGAGCAGGAGGCCCCACCAGGGCTCGGGCTCCCCCAACGCGAGGAAAACGGTGCGCACGAGGCCATAGACGGCCGTCTTCAACATCACCCCGGACATGAGGGCCGAGACGTGGCTGGGCGCCGCGGGGTGGGCCGCCGGCAGCCAGATGTGGAGGGGAATGACGCCCGCCTTGGCGCCAAAACCGACCAGAGCCAGGAGGAACACCGACATGCGGGCCGTTCCGGGCAAGGACCCGGCCGCGGCCCGCCAGGTCGCGAAGTCGAAGCTGCCCGCGTACGCGAAGAGGACCAGGAAGGCGGCGACGATGGAGGCTGTGCCGGCGTGGGTCATCACGGCATAGAGGTAGCCGGCCCGCCGGACCTGCGCGTCCTCGTGCCGATAGACGACGAGGAGGAGGGAGAAGAGGGCCATCCCCTCCCACGCCACCAGGAAGAGGAAGGCGTTCCCCGCTGCCACCACCAGGCAGAGCGACAGGAGGAAGAGATCGTAGAGGGCCCCCAGCAGCGGGAAGCCCGCGCGGCCGGCGAACTCCCGCGCGTACCCGCCGGCGTAGACGGAGACCGCCAGGGAAGCCAGCGAGATGAGGAACAGGAAGAAGGCGGACAGGGTGTCGACGTGCAGGCGCCCTGGGGCGAAGGGCACCGGGCTGGCGAAGGACAGGTCCACGGCGCCTCCGCCCGACAGCACCGCCACCGACGCCACCAGCCCGGCGCCCGCGCCCGCGGCGGCCAGACCATGGGCCAGGGCGTTGCTCACGGCCGGCCTGCGCCCGCATACGAGGGCCAGAGCCGCGCCGACCGAGTATGAAAGGATCATCGTCGCGAATGCTACTGCAGCCGTCGTAACCGCCGACCTTCTCCTGCCGGACTTGCCAAGCTTCGCCGATTAGAAAGCGAAAACAGAGAGAAGTTTAACTCGCTGAACGCCATTCGGCAAGACCCGGCTGGCGTCTAGAGCATCTCCCGGCCGCCGTTTTGCGGGCCGGCGGCATCCAGACCCCGCACGCGGTACCCGTAAACGACGCGGATCCCCCCCTGCTCCGCCCCGGCCGACCCCGCCTCCCGCAGCCGCGCTGCGATGCGCGCGTCGGCTTCCGCCAGCCGCACCTGGAAGGCCGGGGAACGGGAGAGGGCGTCCAGCAGCCCACCCAGCCCAGGGAGCAACCGCGCCACCTCGCGCAGGGCGCGCTCGCTGACCCCGCCGGCGGGGGGCAGGACCTCCGGTTCCACCGCCTCACCCTCGCACCGCCCCTCTTCCTTTTCCGCATCCGCCATCGCCGCGCAACCCCCTTCCGCTCAGCCATCCCCACCCTGGAACAGGTGCGGGACAGGGTGAGCCAGCAACCGCTCCACGGTCTCGTCCAGGCTCCTTCGTACCGACTCCACAGCCGCGGCCAGGCCGAGTTCCGACTTGACGTCAGCCACCGCCCGGTCGAGTTCCATCATGGCCCGGCCCAGGGCCTCGACCTCCGCGCCGTCCAAGCTGCCGCTCTCCATGCGGCGCAGCGCCTGAGCGCGCAGCACGTCGGCGATGATCTCCACGAGCGCCAGCACCAGCCCCAGCAGCCCCTCCTTCACGCTGCCCTCGTCGACGCGAATCTCCGACATCACATCTCAGCCTCGACCGGAACACCCTGCGAGACGAAGGCGGCGATCACCGCGGCCGGCGTCATCTCCTCGCCCGCCCCGGCGGCGGCCGAGACGGGCGCGCCGGCGGCAGGACGGGAAGAACCCGGCGCGGCCAACGCCTTGCGGACGCGGGCGCTCTGCCATCCGCACCACGGGCACCCCTCATTCAGCAGTTCATCGGTGGGGGAGCGTTTTCCGCAAGCGGGACAGGCCTCGCGGCCGATCTGGGCCGCCCGCCAGCCTGGGGAGTCGAGGATCTGCACCCCGCCTGGGAACTCCAGCCCGTAACGCGCCGCCGTCTCGAAAGAGGCCAAGGCCGCCCGCACCTTGACCCCCAGGAGTTCCGTGCCGACCAACGAGACCTGGATGTCGGCGTCGATTACCAGCCCCTTGTCCAAGATGCGGTCGATGACGTCGATCAAACCAACGCTGGATGTGCTGCGTTCTGGCGTGAGCGCCACTGGCGACCACCCTCCCACGTGAGGCATGTCGGTTTCACGTTATGCGATGGGGGAGCGCATGGTTACGGGCGGAACACGAGGGTCGCCAGGCTCACGGCGGTGAACAGGCGTTCGTATGCGAGGAGTTCCGTCCGCAAGCCCGATCCGGGCAGGGAACCCAGGAGGATGTGGAGGGGGCCCAGGTCCCCCTCCGGGGCCGCCGCCTCCCACAGCCGCGGCTCGATGCCGTCGATGTCACATGGGCGTCCCTCCACCAGCGCCGCGATCACCCGCCTGTCGAACTCCTCCCCTTCCGGGTCTGGGTGGTGCTCCCCCCACGTCACCCGGTCCACCCGGTGGCTCAAGGAACCGGTGCCGATCACAGCCACGCGCCGGCCCAGGGTTGCGGCAGCGCGGGCTACCGCCGCGCCGAAGCGGCGGTGGTCCGCCGGGGACCCGGCCCCGACGGAAAGGCCGACCACGGGCACCCGGGCGTCCGGGCGCAAGAAGATGAGTGGCACCCAGTGCCCGTGGTCCAGCCCCCACGCCTCGGTTAGCCTGGACGCCAAGCCGGAGCGGCCCGCTTCCGCGGCGATGGCGGCGGCCAGCTCGGGGTCCCCGGGCGCGTCATAGCGGAACTCATAGGCGGAGGGCGGGAAGCCGTAATAATCGTGTATGCAGCGCGGCCGCGCCGCGGCCTGGACGAGGAAGGCGCTCCGCGCCACCCAGTGCGGGGAGGCGACCACCAGGGCGTCCACGTCCGCCAGGAGCGGGGACAGCCCCCACAGCGCCCGCTCCGTGGCCGCGTGCAGGCCCCTTTCGAACAGAGTGGGCGTGTGGGGGCAGTAGATCCCGATGGTGACGCCGCCGACCCCGGTGGTCTCCACGCTCATCACGGCCGCAGGAAGCTCAACCCCTGATAGCAGCGAAGAGGTCCTGCTGCATGAGGGGTTCCCCCTCCCGGAGCATGGCGCCCCCCGCGACCTTCCCCACGAAGAGCACGTGCGGCCCGGTGTCCAGCTCTTGAACCACCCGGCATTCGACGTAACCGAGGGCATCCCTCAGCACGGGCGCGCCCGTCACCCCCGCCTCGAACGGAACGGCGGCGAACTTGTCGACCTTGCGGCCGCTCTGGAACCCGAAGTGGCGGGCCAGGTCGACCTGCTCCTTGCCGAGGAGGTGCAGGGCGAAGACGCGGCTGGAGGACACGAACTCGTAGGTATAGTCAGATTTGGCCACCGCCACCGCCACTCGGGCGGGATCGGTCATCTCCACCTGCGTCGCCCAGGTGACCACGGACCCGTTGTACCGCCCGGCGGCGCCCCCGTCGCCGGCTTGCGTGCGGTGCGACGTGAGCACGTAAACCGGATAAGGGACCCGTTGCAGCACCGACTTGGCATCGCTCATCCAACCAACACCTCCCATAGGGCTCTGCTGAGAGACTAAATCAATCCAGTTTTCTAAAGCAAGTAATTACTTTTCTGTGATATAATTTCCGCTGGTAAAGCGATGAGGCCGGAACTGGGAGGCGGGGAAGTTGGGGGAACAGGAGGACTATGGACACGCCGGGTGCCCCGTGGAGCGCACCCTCCAGGTCATCGGCAGCAAGTGGACCCTGCTCATCCTCAGGGATCTCTTCCACGGCACCAAGCGGTTCGGCGAACTCAGGCGCTCGCTCGGCCACGTCAGCCCCAAGACCCTGTCGGAGCGGCTGCGGGATCTGGAGGCCCAGGGGCTGGTGACGCGGAAGGTGTACGCGGAGGTGCCGCCCCGCGTGGAGTACACCCTGACCGAGAAGGGCCGCAGCCTGGGCGAGATCATCGACGCCATGCGGCGGTGGGGGGAACGGTGGCACAGTTAGCCTCGCCGGAGTTGACGGATGGCGGCGGCGCCTTTACGATGGTTCCCGTGAAGCGGGGGGAGACGCGGTGTCCGGAACAGGCTTCGACCGCCGGTATGACGTGGACGGCCCGGAGGCCATCGACCGGTCCGTCCTCACGGCCATCGACTTCGCGTACCCCGGCCGACCCACCGTGGTCGAGTACATCCACCCGGAGTTCACGTCGGTCTGCCCATGGACGGGGCTGCCCGACTTCGGCGAGATCCGCATTTCCTACGTGCCCGACCGCAAACTCGTGGAGCTGAAGAGCCTGAAGTACTACCTCCACAGCTACCGCAACGTGGGCATCCT
>JBBITQ010000051.1:7229-7700 GCA_037440685.1 Clostridiales bacterium | reverse complement strand
GGGCACCGGCGGCCAGGGCCTTGGTGATGTCGCCCGAGTACTTGATGCCGCCGTCGGCTATGATCGGGACGCCGTACGGCGCCGCGGCCCGCGCGCATTCCATGATCGCCGAGAGCTGGGGCACCCCGATGCCCGCTATGACCCGCGTGGTGCAGATGCTGCCCGGCCCGATGCCGACCTTGACCGCGTCCGCCCCGGCCTCGATCAGGTCACGCGTGGCCTCGGCCGTCGCCACGTTCCCGGCTATGACGTTCAGGTCGGGGAAGGTGCGCTTGACCTCTCTCGTGAACTCGATGACGTTCCTGCTGTGCCCGTGCGCGGTGTCGATGACGACGGCATCGACGCCGCTCGCCACGAGGGCCTCGACGCGCTCCATGTTGCCCGGACCAACCCCGACCGCCGCCGCCACCAGCAGCCGACCCCGGGAGTCCTTGGCGGAATTGGGGTATTTCCGCGCCTTCTGGATGTCCT
>JBBITQ010000051.1:3960-7177 GCA_037440685.1 Clostridiales bacterium | reverse complement strand
GGCAGCTTCTCGATGCGGTAACGGGCCAGGATCATCTTGGCCTCGTCCAGGGTCGTCCCCACCGGCGCCGTCACCAGGTTCTCCTTGGTCATGACCTCGCCGATCGGGCGGTCGTAATTCTCCTCGAAGCGCAGGTCGCGGTTGGTGATGATCCCGACCAGCCGGCCGTCGTCCTCGACGATCGGCACGCCGGAAATGTGGTAGCGCTCCATGAGCAGAAGCGCGTCGCGGATGGTATGGCGCGGCGATAGGGAAAACGGGTCGGTGATGACGCCGTGCTCCGACCGCTTGACCTTGTCCACCTCGGCCGCCTGGCGCTCGACGGTCATATTCTTGTGGATGACCCCGATGCCGCCCTCCCGCGCCA
The DNA here is from genome assembly GCA_037440685.1 of Clostridiales bacterium. Classification (GTDB taxonomy): domain Bacteria; phylum Bacillota; class Sulfobacillia; order DYIH01; family JBBITQ01; genus JBBITQ01. The sequence goes on along the minus strand of JBBITQ010000051.1, from coordinate 6,810 downwards.
TGGCGATGGCCATGCGGGCCTCGGTCACCGTATCCATGCCGGCGCTGACCAGGGGGATGTTCAGGCGGATGTCCCTCGTGAAGACCGTGGACACGTCCACGTCTTTGGGGAGGACGTCCGACTTGCCGGGGACCAGCAAGACGTCGTCGAACGTCAGTCCCACCTCTCCGATCTTGTCGTCCCAGGACACCGCACGCCCTCCCCGCTTGTCCGAATCGTTAACTTTGAGCATATCATAATGCCCGCAGCCCTTGCCAGCAAAAAAAGAAGGAGCCCGCAGGCTCCTCTCCACGCATGATTCCGGAACCTATGATGCCTTGTGGGCCGCCTGCAGGCGCTCGGCGAGGCTCACCGCGACCTTCCAGATGTCGCCGGCACCCATCGTGAGGATGATGTCGCCCGGCCGAGCGATGTTCAGCAGGTGCTCCACCAGTTCCTCTCTCTTCGAGATGCAGGCGACGTCGCGCCTCTCATTCTGGCGGATCAGCTCCGCCAGGACCTGGGAATTGACGCCGGGGATCGGCGCCTCGCCGGGCGGCGAGTAGATGTCGGTCAGCACGATTTCGTCGGCTTGGCCAAAGGCCTGTCCGAACTCTTTCATGAGCATGTGGGTGCGGGTGTAACGCTGGGGCTGGAAGACGGCGATCACCCGGTTGGCAGCGCGCTGGCGGGCCGCCTGCAGCGTGGCCATGATCTCGGTGGGGTGATGGGCGTAATCGTCGACTATCGTGATCCCCTCCTGCTGGCCCACCACCTGGAACCGACGCCGCGCCCCCCGGAAGTCGGCGAGGCTCGCGGCCATCACCTCGAAATCCAGGCCCAGCCAGAGCCCCACCGCCAGGGCCGCCAACGCGTTCTGCACGTTGTGCAGGCCCGGGACGGTGAGCGTGACGCGCCCCAGCGCCTTCCCGTGACGCAGGACTTGGAAGACGGTCTCGCCCCGCCGCACGTCTATGTCGCTGGCGGTGAGATCCGCCCCAGCGGCAAGGCCGTACCACACCCGCTCGGCGCCGATTTGCGTGCCGAGTTCGCGCACCCGGGCATCATCGCTGCACAGCACGGCCAAGCCGCCGGGACGGATGTTGGCGAGGAACTGACCGAAGGAACGCACCAGAGCCTGAAAGTCGTTGCCGTAGCGGTCGAGGTGCTCCGGCTCGATGTTCGTGACCACCGCTACCAACGGATGGTATCGGATGAAGGAGCCATCGCTCTCATCGGCCTCGGCCACCAGCCAGGGACCCGCCCCCAGCTTGGCATTGCTCCCGTAAAAGTCGACCTCCGCCCCAATGACCGCGGTCGGGTCCAGGCCCCCCCGCTCCAGCAGGAAGGCCGCCATGGAAGTCACGGTGGTTTTGCCGTGGCTGCCCGAGACGGCGATCCCCCGGCGCCGGTTCAGGAGTTCAGCCAGCACCTCGGAGCGGTGCAACACCGGGATCCCGCGCTCCCGGGCGGCGACCAGCTCCGGGTTGTCGGCGGGGACGTCCGTGCTATAGACAACCTTGTCCGCGCCGGCTACGTGCGCCGCGTCATGGCCGATGTGAATAGTAGCGCCCAGATGTGCTAGCCGGGCGGTGCGTTCCGAAGGCTTGACGTCCGATCCAGAGACGGCACACCCCATTTCAAGGAGGACCTGGGCCAGCGCGCTCATACCGTACCCGCCGATTCCGATGAAATGGTAACGGGCAGGGGCTCCCATGTCATCTCTCACCTCCCCGGCCATGGAATCCGGTCTGACGACCGCTGGCGCTTGACGCGGCCTTATTATACGGCGGCCTGCGGAGGCTATGTGATGTATATTTCGCCGTTCTTGGCTCATTTCCTCGGCAAAGCGCCGCCTTTCGCCGCCGCGACGCACCATGGCCGACGCACGGGGCACCGCCGACCCCACCCCGCCTCGCGGCAGCAACTAGGATGCGCCACAAATTGGGGAAAAATACTCGCCCCGGCACCGTTTGCGTTGCGACCCCACCAGGCGGCGCGCTGCATGATATGATGGGGGCGTGACAAGAGCGCACGCGTTCGGCAAGGGGGTGGGAGCATGAACGGAGAAGCCGCGCCGCCGTCCCGGCACAAGGTGACGCCCCCGGACCTCATGGACTGCAAGGCGCAGGGGACGCCCCTGGCGATGCTGGCCACCTATGATTACCCCACCGCCCTGCTCGCCGACCGCGCGGGCGTCGACATGGTGCTGGTGGGCGACTCCCTCGGCATGGTCGTCCTCGGATACGAGAGCACGGTGCCCGTAACGATGGCCGAGATGCTCCACCACACCCGCGCGGTGGCCCGCGCGTGCCAGCGCGCGATGGTCGTGGCGGACATGCCGTTTTTGAGCTATCAGGTCAGCCCTCGCCAGGCGGTCCGCAACGCCGGGCGCCTCGTGAAGGAAGGCGGCGCTCAGGCAGTGAAGGTGGAAGGGGGACGCGAGGTGGAGCCAGCCGTGCGCGCCATCGCCGCCGCCGGGATCCCGGTCATAGCGCACCTGGGGCTCACGCCCCAGACGGCGACCAATCTGGGCGGCTACCGCGTGCAGGGCCGGGACGCCGCGACGGCACGCCGCATAATCGAAGATGCCCTGCTCCTTGAGGACGCGGGCGCCTTCGCGGTGCTGGTGGAGTGCGTGCCCGACCGAGTGGCGGGCCTGCTCCGCCGCCGCCTGCGCGTGCCGCTGATCGGCATCGGGGCGGGCCCCGACTGCGACGGGCAGGTGCTGGTCCTGGCGGACATCATCGGGCTCTTCGACCGCTTCACCCCCAAATTCGTCAAGCGCTATGCCGAATTGGGCGCTGCGATCACCGACGCCATCGCCGCGCGCGGCCAGTCGGCCACCGTCTGCTCGATCAGCGCCCACGC
>JBBITQ010000051.1:0-3856 GCA_037440685.1 Clostridiales bacterium | reverse complement strand
GTTTCGCTCCAAGCTGAAGATGGGGGGCAGGATCTCCACCGGCGTGGCGGTCGGGGCGCTCGGGCTAGGCATCGGGGCCGCCGTCCTCCTGGTGCGCCGGCTCATCAAGCGTTAGCCTCGTCCCGGCCTCCGGCATCGGGTCCGGGGGACTCAGGGGCCGCGCCGGCACGCCGCCTACGCGTGCCCCCGGCGGCACGTCGGCGTTCACCAGGGAGTGGGCGGATACCACCGCGCCATCGCCGATCACCACCCCCGGCAGGATGGTGCAGTTGGCGCCCACCATCACGTCCTTGCCGATCACGACAGGTCCCACCCGATACTCGTCGACGAGGAACTCGTGGCACAGGATCGTGGTGTTGTAGCCGATCAGCGAGTTCTCACCGATGGTGATCAGGTGCGGCAGGAAGATGTCGACCATGGCCATGAACCCAAGGGAGGCACTCCGTCCGATCTTCATGCCCAACCCCCAGCGGTACAGGGCGTTCTTCAGTTCGATGAAGGGCAACCAGCGCCCGAGGGTGATGATGATCACGTTCCACACCGGCCGCCACCGCCCAGCCAGCCGCGGCCAGTGGTGCATGGCGTTCCGCCCCGGTGGCACCCGGTAGACCGTCACCTTTCTCTTCATCACTGCTCCCGCCCCAGGGCGCCCGCCAACCCCAGCCGCGGGACGGCGTCCAGGTCCAAGCCGTCCGCCCCGCCCTCCCGCCAGAGGAAGTACCCGGCGCAGGCGATCATCGCGGCGTTGTCGGTGCAGAGCGCGGGCGGCGGGCCTCGGACCTCCAGGCCGTGGCGTCCCGCCTCGCGCCGGAGGCTCTCGCGCAGCGCGGAGTTGGCGGCGACCCCCCCGGCCAGGAGGATCCGCCGCACGCCCCGCTGCAGGGCGGCGCGCACCGTCTTGGCCACCAGCACGTCCACCACTGCCTTCTGAAAGGAGGCGGCCACGTCCGCCGCCCGCGCCGCTCCCCCCTCCCTCTCCAGGTAGACCGCGACGGCAGTCTTGAGGCCGCTGAAGCTGAAGTCATAGCTGCCGTCGTCCATCATCGCCCGGGGGAAGGGAACGGCCTCCGGATCGCCCTGCCGCGCGAGCCGTTCGAGGGCCGGGCCCCCGGGATAGGGCAGCCCCAGGAGACGAGCCACCTTGTCGAAGGCCTCGCCCGCGGCGTCATCCCGCGTGCGGCCCAGGAGGTTGAGCCGGCCGTGGCCTTGCATGTATACGAGGTCGGTGTGCCCCCCGGAGACCACAAGGCAGACGGCCGGGAACACAGAGCCCCCTGGGCCTTCGCCCCTCGCCGGATCGCGGAGAACCGGATCGAGGAGATTGGCGTAGATGTGCCCGAGGATGTGATTAACGCCCACGAGGGGGACATCCAGGGCGAAGGCCAGCGCCTTGGCCGCCGCCAGCCCCACCAGGAGCGAGCCGACGAGGCCCGGCCCGCGGGTCACCGCGATCAGGCCCAGGTCCTCCCAGCCCGCGCCCGCCATCCGCATCGCCTCGCCCAGCACCGGCAGCATGGCCTCGATGTGCCGGCGCGACGCCAGTTCCGGGAAGACGCCCCCGTAGCGTCGGTGCAGTTCCACCTGCGAGGCGACGACGTTCGAGAGCAGGCGCGTGCCGTCCCCGACCACCGCCGCCGCCGTCTCATCACAACTGGTCTCGATGCCCAGGCACAACATCAGGGCTTGTCTCCCCCGTCCAGATCGTCCTTCCACATGATGATGGCGTCCTCACGCGTGTCCGAGTAGTACCCGCGGCGGATGCCGCGCGGCACGAAACCGTGCTTGCTATACAGGGCTTGGGCCACGGGATTGGACGGGCGCACCTCCAGCGTCATGCTCTTCATGCCGCGCTGCGCGGCGCGCCGTTCCAGGTGGGTGAGGAGGAGGTCGCCGATCTTCCGCCCGCGGTAGGCGGGGTGCACAGCGATGTTGGTGATGTGGGCCTCGTCGCAGAGGAGCCACATCCCGGCATAGCCCACAACCCGCCCGCCCTGCCGCGCCACGATGTAGTCGGCGTACGCGTTGTCCCGCAGTTCGGAGAGGAAGGCACGCCGCGACCAGGGTGTGCGGTAGGAGAGGCGCTCGATCTCCACCACCTCGTCCAGGTCCTCCAGCCGCATCTCGTCGATCACTACCTCCTCGCCGCCCGCCGCCAGGACGTCCTTTTCGACCGCCATCACGCCACCCCCTTACCGGTCCGCCGCCCCGGTGAGGTATATGGGGAGGACGCCGGCGGGATCGCCGGCGGCCCCCGCCGCGAGCATCGACTGCCCCAGCGCCGCCACCGCCCCAGGGCGCAGGGCGCGCTGATCCGGCGGTGCCAGCGTTCCCGCAGCCGCCAGCTCCTCCGCGTAGGCACTGACCCCTTCGCCCGTGAAGTGGACCTGCTCCCCTTCCAGTCCGGCCAGCAGGTCCGCCAGCGGCAGGGCGCGCGGCGGCGCCACCGCTTCCAGCTCCCCGCGCCGCCAGCGGTACAGGGCGGCGTACACGCGGCGCCGGCGCGCGTCGAGGACCGGGCAGAGCAGCCCCGGGCGCGGGCCGGCCGCGAAGGCCAGCGCTTCCAGGGTCGACACGCCTGCCAGGGGCAAGCCGAGGGCGAACGCCAAGGTGCGGGCGGTGGCGATGCCGATGCGCAGGCCGGTGTAGGAGCCCGGCCCCACCGTGACCGCCACGGCGTCCAGGTCCCGCCTGCCCACGCCTGCCGCCGCCAGCGCCTGCGCCACGAGGGGGACGAGGCGCGCCGAGTGAGACTTCGGCGCCTCGACGTATTCCACCAGCGGCACGCCGTCGGCGGCGACGGCCACCCCACAGGTCCGCCCCGAGGTGTCGAGGGCAAGGATCAACATCGTGCCATCAGCCCTTCCAACAGGCGCCGCCCGCGCTTACCCCCGGGGCTGAACACGAGCCGCCTCTCCTCCGCCGGACCGCCCGGCACGCGCTCCAGCCGCACCGCCAGGTGGTCCTCCGGCCAGAGGTCGCGCACGAACTCCGCCCACTCCACCACCACCACGCCGTCCCCGTAGAAGACCGCGTCCCACCCCAGGTCCTCTCGCGCCGCGCCGGGGCCCAGGCGGTAGAGGTCGAGGTGGTAGACGGGGAGCCTGCCCTCGTACTGATGCATGATGGTGAAGGTGGGGCTGCCCGCGGGATCGCGGACGCCCAGCCCCTCCAGGATCCCCCGGGCCAGCACCGATTTGCCGGTGCCGATCTCGCCCGTGAGGGCGAAGAAGTCGCCCGCTTCCGCCAGGCGGCCGAGGCGGCGCCCCCACTCCGCGGTCTCCTCCGGTGCCCGCGTTTCCAAGACCCACAAAGCGGATCCTCCCCCCGCCTGCCCGCCAGGACGGGCCCGCTGCGGCGGCCCTTAGCGGCGAAAATGGTCGAACGCGCCGGAGCGCATGGCCTCGCGGCGCCCGTCCGGATACACCAGGACCAGCCCGCTGCCAGGGACCAGACGCCCCACCGCGGTGAAAGGCGTGCCCGCGGCGCTGGCGACCCGGGCCACCGTCTCCTCACATCCTGGTGGTACGGCCAGGGCGAGTTCGTAATCCTCCCCGCCCCAGAGGGCCCAGTGCAGAGGGTCCGCGCCCACCAGCGCCGCCACCTCGCGCGCTGTCGCCGCCACCGGCACGGCATCCGCCCACAGCTCCGCAGCGCACCCGCCGGCGCCGGCCAGGAGTCCCGCCGCCACGGCCAGCCCGTCGCTCGCATCCCGGACCGCAGGCCGCCACCCGGCCGCGGCGGCGGCTTCGGCCAGGAGGGCCGCCTCGTGCAGCCGCGGCCAGGGCCGCGCGTGCGCCGCCCGCGCCGCCTCCGCGCCGGCCACCGACACCCCCAGCCCGTTCCCGCGCCACAGGGC
>JBBITQ010000050.1:6930-7729 GCA_037440685.1 Clostridiales bacterium | reverse complement strand
CGGAGGAGGCCAGGTTCGTCGAGCTGGATGCCACCACGGCCCGGTTCGACGAGCGCGGCATCGCCGATCCCTTGATCGGTTCGGTGCACGACCCCATCTACCAGGGGGCGGGCGCCCTGGGCGCCGCCGGCATCCCCCAGCCCAAGCCGGGCGCCGTGACCAAGGCACACGGCGGCGTCTTGTTCATCGACGAGATCGGGGAGCTGCACCCCATTCAGATGAACAAGCTGCTGAAGGTGCTGGAGGACCGCAAGGTCTTCCTGGAAAGCGCCTACTACAACCCCGACGATCCCAACATCCCCAGGCACATCAAGGACATCTTCGATAACGGGCTCCCGGCCGACTTCCGGCTCGTCGGGGCCACCACCAGGCTCCCTTCCGAGCTGCCACCCGCGCTGCGGTCGCGCTGCGTGGAGGTTTTCTTCCGGCCCCTCCATCAGGAGGAGGTGGCCCTTATCGCCGCCAACGCGGTGCGCAAGCTGGGGTTCGCATGCGAAGAACGCGCCATCGAGGTCGTGAAACGGTATGCCACCAATGGCCGTGAGGCGGTGAACATCATCCAGATCGCCGCAGGCATCGCCCAGACGGAGGGCCGCCAGCGCCTCCTGACCGCCGACGTGGAGTGGGTGGTCGCCAACGGCCAGTACGCGCCCCGGCTGGAACGCAAGGTTCCGCCGGCGCCGCAGGTGGGGCTCGTCAACGGGCTGGCGCTGACTGGTCCCAACATGGGCTTCCTCTTGGAGATCGAGGCGACCGCCAAGCGCGTGGGCGGCGGGCAGGGCAGCGTCACCGTCACCGG
>JBBITQ010000050.1:0-6920 GCA_037440685.1 Clostridiales bacterium | reverse complement strand
GTCGCGTTCCAATCGCAGTCGGGCGGCTCCACCGGGCGCGACATCACCGTCACCGGCGTGGTGGAGGAAGAGGAACTGGGCGTGTTCGGTCACATCCGCCGGCGCAAGGGCATGGCGAAGGGGGCGGTGGAGAACGTGATCACCGTCCTGCGCCGCCACATGGATGAGGACCCCCGGGACTACCTCATCCACGTCAACTTCCCCGGCGGCGTGCCCGTCGATGGGCCGTCGGCGGGCATAAGCGTGGCCACAGCCATCTACTCCGCGATCAAGGGCGTCCCTGTGGACAACAAGCTCGCCATGACCGGAGAGATCTCGATCCGCGGGGCGGTGAAACCCGTGGGCGGCTTGGTGGCCAAGATCGAGGCGGCCAGGTTGGCGGGGGCGGAGTGGGTCCTAATCCCGAAGGACAACTGGCAGGAGCTCTTCCAAAAGTACGAGGGGATCCAGGTAATCCCCGTCGAGACCCTGGAGGAGGTGTTGCGGATCGCCTTGGTGCGGCCGGCGGACCGGGTGGCTCCTGTGGCGGTGCGGTCTGCGGCCTATGCCGAGATGTTGGCCGCCAGGGGCGTGCCGGAACTGCCGGCGCCCTCCGCCTGAGGCCCGCGGCTGCGCCATCGTTACCACAATGTTATGAACGGGACGGCTGCCTGCGAGGATGGTTCCAGCAGCCGTCCTCGTTTCTTATTTCAGCATAATACCGCCATATAGCAGCGAAAACAGTTATCGCTGACCATTATTTGACTACATAAGCACCAATCGACCATTTATTGCTTGGAGGACTTCCCCCTGTCGGCACGAATAACAATTCCCCACAGCAAAAATTGTCGAAAACCGTGCAGGTAAAGGCGAGCCAACTGGTCGACGAAAAGAAGAGAGAGCCTTGGATCAACGGGCACTGGGGGTTGGGGCATGACTTATACCGGCGGGCAGGGCCAGAGCGGTCGCTTTTTCCCTCTCATCGCATTGCGTGGCCTTGCGGTCTTCCCCTCTACCGCAGTCTCCCTGCAGATCGGCCGCCCGCAGTCCCTGAGCGCGGTGAGCGAGGCGTTGAAGGGCGACGGGCTCATGGTGGCGGCGGCCCAGAAGGACTTGCGGCAGGACAACCCCCAGCCGCACGAGCTCTTCAGCGTCGGCACCCTCATCGCGGTGAAGGAGGTCACAGACGAGGGGAACGGGATCCTGCGCGCCGTCGTCGAGGGCCTGGCTCGCGTGCGCATAGTGACGTTCATGCCTCCCCCTCCCCACATCCGGGTTGCCGTCGAGCCCTTGCCGGAAGAGGCGCCCTCCTCGCGCATCGAGGTGGAAGCCCTCGCGCAATCCGTGTTGCGGCGGTTCGAACACCTCATGCGCCTCAGCAGGCAGGCCCGGGACGAGGAAACCCTCGATCTGTCGGTGGCGGACCCGGCGCGGCTGGCTGACCGGATCGCCGCCCGCCTGGCGGTCAAGGTAGAGGACAAGCAGGCGCTGCTGGAGGCCGTTGGCCTGAAGGAACGGCTCGAGAAGCTCTCCTATATCCTTCACAGGGAGACGGAACTCCTGGAGCTGGAGCGCAAGATCCAGCAGCGGGTGAGGCGCCAGCTCGAAAAGAGCCAGCGCGAGTATTACCTGCGGGAACAGCTCAAGGCCATCCAGCGCGAGCTCGGGGAAGAGGACGAGGGGCTCTCGGAGATCGAGGACTTCCGGGCGCGGATCCGCAAGTGCGGCATGCCGCAAGCGGTGGAGGAGAAGGCCCTACGGGAGGTGGAGAGGCTCGCCAAGATGCCCTCTCACGCCGCCGAGGCGGTGGTGGTGCGGGGCTACCTGGAGTGGCTGACCTCCCTGCCGTGGTCCCGCCGGACGGAGGATCGGCTGGACCTGGCCTACGCGCGGCAGGTGCTGGATCAGGACCACTACGGCCTTGAGAAGGTGAAGGAGCGCATCCTCGAGTTCCTGGCCGTGCGGAAGCTGGTGCAGAGCGCCAAGGGGCCCATTTTGTGCCTGGTCGGGCCGCCCGGCGTGGGGAAGACCTCCCTCGCACGGTCGGTGGCCAAGGCCTTGGGGCGGCAGTTCGTCCGCGTCTCCCTGGGCGGCGTCAGGGACGAGGCGGAGATCCGGGGGCACCGGCGTACTTACGTCGGCTCCATGCCCGGGCGCATCATCCAGGGGATGCGCCAGGCCGGCTCCCTGAATCCGGTCTTCCTGCTCGACGAGGTGGACAAGATGAGCGCCGACTTCCGCGGGGACCCGGCGGCGGCGCTCCTGGAGGTGCTCGACCCCGAGCAGAACGCTGCCTTCAGCGACCACTACATTGAGGTCCCCTTCGATCTGTCGGAGGTGCTCTTCATCACCACCGCCAATACCACCTTCACCATCCCCCGCGCCCTCCTGGACCGGATGGAAACCATCTTCCTGCCCGGATACACCGAGGAGGAGAAGGTGCACATCGCCAGGCGGCACCTGTGGCCCAAACAGCTCGCGGCCCACGGGTTGAGCCCCGAGATGGTGACCGTTTCCGACGGGGCGTTGCGGGAGTTGATCAGGAAGTACACCCGGGAAGCCGGGGTGCGGAACCTGGAGCGCGAGCTGGCCTCCATATGCCGTAAGGTGGCGCGGGACATCGCCGAGGGGGATGGCAGCTCTCAACCGGTCTCGGTCACCGTTTCCAAGCTGGCCCGGTTCCTGGGGGCGGCGCGGTTCCGCTACGGCACGGCAGAGGCGGCCAACCAGGTGGGGGTTTGCACCGGCCTCGGCTGGACCGAGTACGGCGGGGACGTCATGGCGTTCGAGGTCACCGTCATGAGCGGCAAGGGCGGGCTGGTGCTCACGGGCAAGCTGGGCGAGGTCATGAGGGAATCGGCCCAGGCGGCTCACAGCTACATAAGGTCGCGGGCCGAGAGCCTGGGGATCGATGCCCGCTTCCACGAGATCTATGACCTGCACGTCCACGTCCTCGAAGGCGCCGTGCCCAAGGATGGGCCCTCCGCGGGGATCACCATGGCCACCGCCATGATCTCCGCCCTCACCGGGATCCCGGTGCGGCGGGACGTGGCCATGACGGGGGAGATCACCCTCCGCGGGCGGGTGCTGGCTGTGGGGGGCGTGCGGGAGAAGGTGCTGGCGGCGCACCGGGCCGGCATCACCACCATGATCCTGCCGGCGGAAAACCGCGCCGACGTGAACGAGGTGCCCGCGAACATCCGCCGGCGCATGCGCTTCGTCTTCGTCGAGAACATGGACCAGGTGCTGGCCGTGGCGCTGACGGCGACCGTCCCGGCGGCCACGGGTCAGCGGCCGGGGGCTGAGCTTGGCAGCCGGCCTGCTGACGGCGGCTCGGGCCAGCCGGCGGGACATCCGGCGAAGAAATCGGCCCGACAGGCCAGGCGGCGGACGGACTGAGGCGGGAGGATCTCTCGTGTCCCATCGGCAACCCGAACGTCGGGTAACGTTGCGGGACCTCACCCCCGGGGACTGGTGGCAGATCGCCAGATGGGAACAGGATGAGGAGATACTCGCCTACATCGGGAAGAAACGCCTGACGGCCATGCCGTGGGAGGACCTGGGCCGGCGGCGCCGCGCCATGGGGATCCATGTAGGCGGGGAACGGTTGGTCGGTTACGTGGAGTTGCGAGAGATCAATTGGCGCACCCGTTCCGGGGAGCTGCGCATCTGCATCGGGGAGAAGGAGTACTGGGGGCGCGGCTACGGGACGCTGGCGCTGCAAGCCTTCCTGGAGTTATGCTTCGAACGGCTTGGCCTCGAATACCTCTATCTCAGGGTGTACCGCAACAACAAGCGCGCCATCCGCTGCTACGAGAAGTGCGGTTTCCAGGTGGAGGGCGTGTTGCGAGGCGGTCGCCTGGAGGACGACATCTTCCTCATGGGGAAGCGCCGCAGCCATTCCGCCCGCAGCGGGGCGTAACATCTCCTGGCAGCAGGCCTATACATTGACACCGCTCTCATGGAAAGACTACACTTTTCTTAGCCCTCCGCGGCGGCGCAGGGTTTTGCACCATCGGGGGCGTGATGGGGTTGCTGTCGGGCAGGCGCGTCGGCTTCGTCGGCGCCGGTTCCATGTCCCAAGCCCTTCTCCAGGGGCTGGTGGGGGGCGGGTTCGTTCCCCCCGAGAACGTCATCATCACCAATCGGCGCAATGTCGAAGTCCTCTCCATGCTCCAGAGCAGATGGGGAGTGCGGGTCACGCGAGACAAGGCGGAGCTGGCCGGCTCCTCCGACGTCCTGGTGCTGGCCGTCAAGCCGGCCGATATGGGGCGGGCGCTGGAGGAGATCGGGGGGCACGTGCGCTCCGGCCAACTGGTGATCTCGGTCGCGGCCGGGGTGCCGTCGTCCGTGGTGGAGCGCTATCTCCCCCAGGGCACGCCGGTCGTCAGGGCCATGCCGAACACCTCCAGCCGCATCCAGGCTTCGGCCACGGCCCTCGCCCCCGGGCGCTGGGCGGATCCCGAGAGCCTGGCTTTGGCCAGGGCCGTGTTCCAATCGGTGGGAAAGGTGGCGGTGGTGCCCGAGGAATACCTCGACGCGGTGACCGCGGTGAGCGGGAGCGGTCCCGCCTACGTGTACCTGTTGATCGAGTCCCTCATGGAGGCCGGCGAGCGCCTGGGGCTCCCGCGTGACGTGGTGCGGGAGCTGGTGGTGCAGACGGTGACGGGCGCGGCCCGCATGGTGGCGGAGACGGGTGCCGACCCCGCCGAGCTGAGGCGGCAGGTGACCTCGCCCAATGGCACCACCGCCGCCGCCCTCCGGGTGCTGGAGGAGCGCGGTTTTCGGGAGGCCCTGATCGCCGCCGTGGCGCGGGCGGCCGAGCGCGCGCGCGAACTGGCCCAGCTCGCCGGCGGCGACGCGGCGCCGGAGGCGGACCGGCGCCTCGCCTGAGCTCCGCCTCATTCCACTACGGCTTACCGCCTTTGACGGCATTTCCGGACATATCTATAATGATTTGGTGGTCGATCTGTCACATTGCAGGCGATGACAGGGAGGGCGGGAGCGTTCCGCGCCCGCAGAGAGGGAGGCCCGCGGTGAAGCCGCGGCTGGGAGGCCTTCCGGGCGGGGCTCCCGTGGTCGCCCTGGAGCTGCCGGGCTGAGGTGCGCCGTCCCGCGGGGCGGCGGCGGTAGGTCCGGCCGGTACGGCCCGTTATCGCCGCCAGAGCCGTCCCATGCCGCGGCCGGAGACCAGGCTGCGCTTCGACGGGGCGGGAACGAAGGTGGTACCGCGGAAGCAGCCCTTTCGCCCTTTGGCGAGAGGGCTGCCTTATTTCCCGGAAAATGTCGGTTGTTGGAGGTCGAGCTTAGCGGTGGAGCGCCCGGTGTCCGAAAGCCAGTACGAGCTAAAACCGATCTACGATCCGGCGGAGGTTGAGTCCCGGTGGTACGACTTTTGGGAGCGGAAGGGGTTCTTCCGGGCGGAGGTCGATCCGGGCAAGCAGCCTTTTTGCATCGTGATCCCACCACCGAACGTGACGGGGAACTTGCACATCGGCCACGCGCTCAACAACACGATCCAGGACATCCTGATCCGTTGGCGGCGCATGCAGGGTTACAGCACCCTCTGGCTGCCGGGGACCGACCACGCGGGCATCGCCACGCAGGCGGTGGTCGAAAAGGACCTTGCCAAGGAAGGCCTGACGCGGCAGCAACTCGGGCGGGAGAGGTTCCTGGAGCGGGTGTGGGGCTGGAAGGAGCGGTACGAGTCCAACATCATCCGGCAGTTGAAGCGCATGGGCTGTTCCTGCGACTGGAGCCGCACCCGGTTCACGATGGATGAGGGGCTCTCCCGGGCCGTGGAGGAGGTCTTCGTCCGGTATTATCAGAAGGGTTTGATCTACAAGGGCAATTACATCGTGAACTGGTGCCCGCGCTGCGCCACGGCAGTCTCCGACCTGGAGGTCAACCACGAGCCGACGCAGGGCAGGCTCTGGCATATCCTATACCCTTTCGTCGACGGCCCCTTGCCGGACGGGTCGCGGGGGATCGTGGTGGCCACGACGCGGCCCGAGACGATGCTCGGCGACACCGCGGTGGCCGTGCACCCGGATGATGACCGCTACCGGGCCCTGGTGGGGCGGAAGGTGCGGCTTCCCCTCGTGGGCCGGGAGATCCCCATCGTGGCCGATGCTTTCGTCGACCCCTCCTTCGGGTCGGGCGCCGTGAAGGTGACGCCGGCTCACGACCCCAACGACTTCGAGATCGGCCGGCGCCACGGGCTACCTGAGGTGCAGGTGATCGGTTTCGATGCGCGTATGACCGAGGCCGCCGGCCGGTACGCCGGCATGGACCGCTACCAGGCCCGGGAGGCGGTGGTGCGCGACCTGGAGGCTGAGGGGTGGCTTGTGGGGGTGGAGGAGCACTCCCACGCGGTGGGTCACTGCGACCGCTGCGACACCGTCGTGGAGCCCCTCATCTCCTCCCAGTGGTTCGTGCGCATGAAGCCTCTGGTGGAGCCGGCGATCCGCGTCGTGCGCGACCGAGAGGTGCGCTTCGTCCCCGAGCGCTTCACGAAGATCTACATCCACTGGCTGGAGAACATCCGCGACTGGTGCATCTCGCGGCAGCTCTGGTGGGGCCACCGCATCCCGGCGTGGGAGTGCCGCGACTGCGGCGAAACGGTGGTGGCGCGGGAGCGGGAAGCCCCGGTGACCTGTCCCCGCTGCGGAGGGAGGCGTTTGGAACGCGACCCCGATGTCCTCGACACCTGGTTCAGTTCCGCCCTGTGGCCCTTCTCCACGATGGGCTGGCCGGATGAGACCGAGGACATGCGCTACTTCTACCCGACCGACGTATTGGTGACCGGTTACGACATCATCTTCTTCTGGGTGGCGCGCATGGTCTGGAGCGCCATGGAATTCGTGGGGAAGCCGCCGTTCCGGCACGTGTTGGTCACCGGCCTGGTGCGCGACCATCTGGGGCGGAAGATGTCCAAGTCG
>JBBITQ010000049.1:6550-7793 GCA_037440685.1 Clostridiales bacterium | reverse complement strand
CCTTCGGGCTGCCCATCGAGGTCATCGAGGCGCCCGACGTCATCGGTCCCGAGGAGCAGCCGGTGGTGGCGGTGCGGCGCAAGAAGAACTCTTCCATCGCGGTGGGGCTCGGCCTCGTCAGGGAGGGGAGGGCCGACGCCTTCGTCTCCGCCGGCAACACGGGGGCGCTCATGGCCGCGAGCCTCTTCATATTGGGGCGCATCCCCGGCGTCCGGCGGCCGGCCATCGGCGGGATCATGCCCACCGTCGACGGGCGTGGCTGTCTCATGCTCGATATGGGCGCCCACATGGACGCCTCACCGCTCAACCTCTACCAGTATGCCTTCATGGGTTCCGTCTACGCGGAGAAGGTGCTGGGGGTGGCCAACCCCCGGATCGGCCTCCTCAACGTGGGCACGGAGGAGAACAAGGGCAACGAGCTCACCAAGGAGGCTTTCCGCATCCTGAGGCAGAGCCCACTCAACTTCGTCGGCAACGTCGAGGGGCGCGACATCTTCGACCGCCGTGCCGATGTCATCGTTTGCGACGGCTTCACCGGGAACGTGATCCTGAAGACCCTCGAGGGCGTGGGCCAGGGCATGGCCGCCCTCCTGCGCCGCGAGCTCACATCTGGCCTGCGGGTGAAGCTGGGGGCGCTGCTGGCGCGGCCGGCGTTGCAGAGGTTCGCCCGCTCCGTCGACTACCGCGAGTACGGCGGCGCGCCCATCCTGGGCGTGGACGGGCCGTGCATCAAGTGCCACGGCAGCTCTGACGCCAAGGCCGTGGCCAACGGGATCAAGGTGGCGGTGCGCGTGGCTTCCCAGGGGGTTACCGGCGTGATCCGGCAGCAACTGGCCCTCGGCGCCGAGGCGTTGCAGCGCGCGGGCTTCCAGGACGACGAGGGCTTCAAGGTGGCGGAGGAGGGTGACTGAGCCCCTGCGCCCCGCCGGCATCGCCGGGCTCGGTCTCGCCGTCCCGGACCGGATCCTGACCAACTTCGACCTGGAGAAGATGGTCGACACCAGCGACGAGTGGATCGTCACCCGCACCGGCATCCGCGAGCGGCGGATCGCTGCAGAGGGCGTGGCCGCGTCCGACCTCGCGTACGCGGCGGGGCGCGAAGCCCTCGAAAGGGCGGGGGTGGCCCCGGACGAGGTAGACCTGATCATCGTCGCCACCGTCACCCCCGACATGCCGTTCCCCGCCACCGCGTGCCTGGTGCAGCACCGCCTCGACGCCCGCAGGGCGGCCGCCTTCGACCTCG
>JBBITQ010000049.1:4847-6505 GCA_037440685.1 Clostridiales bacterium | reverse complement strand
TTCATCCAGACGGGCGCTTACGAGAACGTCCTGGTGATCGGTGCCGAGGTCCTCTCCCGCATCATCGACTGGCAGGATCGCTCCACTTGTGTTCTCATGGGCGACGGGGCCGCTGCGGCGCTCCTCCGTCCCGCCCCGGAAGGATACGGCATCATCGCGTTCTACCTGGGGGCCGACGGTGCGGGCGGCGACCTCTTAAAGGTGCCGGCGGGGGGATCCCGGTTGGTGGCCTCGCCCGAGACGGTAGCGGCCGGGCTCCATTACATGCGGATGAACGGCCGCGAGGTGTTCCGGTTCGCCGTGAACATCATGGGCGACGCGGCGGAGAGGGTGCTGGAGAAAAGCGGCCTGACGGCGGCCGACGTGGACTGGTTCGTGCCGCACCAGGCCAACCTGCGCATCATCGACGCCTCCGCGCGCCGTTTCGGCATCCCCATGGAGAAGGTGATCGTCAACGTGGACCGGTACGGAAACACCTCCGCGGCCTCGGTGCCCATCGCCCTGTACGAGGCGGTGGAGAGCGGCCGGATCAAGAGCGGGGACGTGGTTCTCACGGTGGCGTTCGGCGGCGGGCTCACCTGGGGCGCCGCCGTTATGAGGTGGCTCTAGGAGGGGGGCCGGCATGAGCAAGCTGGCGTTCCTGTTCCCGGGACAGGGGGCGCAGTACGTGGGCATGGGGGCGGACCTGGCGCGGGCCTATCGGGAGGCGCGCGAGACCTTCGACGAGGCCGACGAGGTCTTGGGCTTCAGCCTCTCGCGGCTCTGCTTCGAGGGGCCGGCCGAGCGGCTGCAGGAGACGCCGATCACCCAGCCCGCCATCCTGACCGCCAGCGTGGCGTGCCTCCGCATCCTGGAGCGCTACGGCTGGCGCGCCGACGTGGTGGCCGGCCTCAGCCTGGGCGAGTACACGGCGCTGGTGGCGGCGGGAGCGCTGCGGTTCCGGGACGCGGTGGCGCTGGTGCACAAGCGCGGGCGTTTCATGGAAGAGGCGGTGCCGGCGGGTCAGGGTGCGATGGCGGCTGTGATCGGTTTGGACCGGGAGGCGGTGGCCGAGGCCTGCCGCCGCGGGGCGGCGGCGAGCGGCCTGGTCGTCGAGGCGGTGAACTTCAATTGCCCCGGCCAGGTGGTGATCGCCGGCCACGCCGCCGCGGTGGAGCGGGCGGGGGACGAGGCCCGCGCCCTCGGTGCGCGCAAGGTGGTTCCCCTGGCGGTGAGCGGCCCGTTCCACTCCAGCCTGATGGCGTCGGCGCGGGAGCGCCTGGTGGCGGAGCTCGAGCGGGTGCCGATGGCGGACGCCGCGGTGCCGGTGGTGGCCAATGTCAGCGGCACCTGCGTGCGGACGGCGGCGGAGATCCGCCGCGCCCTGGTGGAGCAGGTGGCCCGTCCCGTCCTCTGGGAGGACGGTGTCAGGCGCATGATCGCCGACGGGGTCGACCATTTCGTCGAGGTGGGGCCCGGCACGGTCCTTACCGGTTTCCTGCGGAAGATCGACCGGGAGGTTCGGGTCCAGAACGTCCAGGACCTGCCGTCCCTGGAACGACTCCTTGATTTGAAGGGGGAGGTCTGTTAACATGCTTCTCGGCGGCCAGGTGGCGCTGGTCACCGGTGGATCCCGCGGCATCGGCAGGGCGATCGCCCTGGCCTTCGCCAGCGCGGGG
>JBBITQ010000049.1:1964-4826 GCA_037440685.1 Clostridiales bacterium | reverse complement strand
GGGTGGCCGTCAACTATGTCCACAATGCGGCGGCAGCCGAGGCTGTCGTGAGCGAGATCGCCGCGGCCGGGGGCGAGGCCCTGGCACTGGAGGCGGACGTCTCCGACTATGCGGCCGGGGAGCGGCTGGTCGAGGCCGTGGCCGAGCGTTTCGGGCGCCTGGACATCCTCGTCAACAACGCGGGCATTACGCGCGACGCCCTGCTCCTGCGCATGAAGGAGCAGGAGTGGGACGAGGTCCTGCAGACGAACCTGAAAGGCATGTTCAACTGCTCCCGGGCCGCCGCGCGAATCATGGTGAGGCAGCGCAGCGGGCGCATCATCAACGTGGCCTCGGTGGCGGGCATCTCGGGGAACGCCGGTCAGGCCAACTACGCCGCGGCGAAAGCCGGCGTCATCGGCTTCACCAAAGTGGTGGCGAAGGAACTCGGCTCGCGGGGGATCACGGTGAACGCCATCGCCCCGGGCTACATCACCACCGACATGACGGCGGACCTGCCGGAGAAGCTCAAGGCGATGGTGCTGGAGCGCGTTCCCCTCGGGCGTTTCGGGGAGCCGGAGGACGTGGCGCAGGTGGCCCTCTTCCTGGCGTCACCGGCGGCGGGCTACATCACCGGCCAGACGATCGTGGTGGATGGCGGCTTGACGGCGTAGCCAGGGCCGCCTAAAAATATGTCATCAGCAGACCGGCCCTGTCAGAGGGGAAGGGGGAAGGAGGTTCTTCCATGGCGAAGGATCCGATCTTCGACAAGGTCAAGGCCATCATCGTCGATCAGCTCGGCGTGGAGGAAGATGAGGTGACAGAGAACGCTTCCTTCGTGGACGACCTGGGGGCCGACTCCCTGGACATCGTGGAGCTGATCATGGCTCTGGAGGAAGAGTTCGAGCTGGAGATCCCGGACGAGGACGCCGAACGCATCAGCACCGTGCGCGACGCCGTCGAGTACATCCGGGAGAAGTCCTCATAACCCTTGCTCATGGGTTCACCTATGACACAGCGCGTGGTCATCACGGGGCTGGGCGCCGTCAGCCCCTTCGGGGTGGGGGCGGACGTCCTGTGGCAGGGCCTGGTGGCAGGCGAATCGGGTGTCCGCCGCGTCACCAGGGTCGATCTCTCCGGCTATCCGAGCCAGATCGCGGGGGAGGTCACCGACTTCGACCCCTCCCGCTTCTTTGACCGGAAGGAAGCCCGCCGCATGGACCGGTTCACCCAGTTCGCCGTGGCCGCGGCCCTCCTGGCCCTGGAGGATGCCGGCCTGGAGATGGCGCGCCTGGATCCGGAGCGGGTGGGCGTGATCCTGGGCACGGGCTTCGGCGGCATGGAGACCCTGACGGAGGAGTTCGAGGTGCTCCTCACGCGGGGGCCAAGCCGCGTCAGCCCCTTCCTGGTGCCCATGATGATCGCCAACATGGCCGCGGCCCAGATCGCCATCGTCACGGGGGCCAAGGGGCCGAACGAGACGGTCGTCACCGCCTGCGCCTCGTCCAACAACGCCGCGGGCGAGGCCTACCGGCTGCTGCAGCGGGGGGAGGCCGACGTGGCCATCACCGGGGGCGTGGAGTCGTGCCTCACCCACCTCGCCTTCGCCGGTTTCTGCGCCATGAAGGCCCTCAGCACCCGCAACGACGAGCCGCACCGCGCCAGCCGGCCCTTCGACGCCCAGCGGGACGGCTTCGTGATAGGGGAGGGCGCCGGCGTCCTGATCTTCGAGACCCTCGACCACGCCCGGGCGCGGGGGGCGCGCATTTACGCCGAGGTCGCCGGTTTCGGGATGTCGGCCGACGCCTACCACATGACGCAGCCCCCGGCCGACGGCGAGGGCGGGGCGCGGTCGATGCGGGCGGCGCTCCGGGACGCCGGCATGGCGCCGGAGGAAGTGGATTACATCAACGCCCACGGCACGTCGACGCCCCTGGGCGACGCCGGAGAGACCCAGGCCATCAAGCAGGTGTTCGGTGCGCATGCGTACCGTCTGGCGGTCAGCTCCACCAAGTCGATGACCGGTCACCTCCTCGGGGCCGCCGGGGCGGTGGAACTCATCGCCTGCGTCAAAGCCATCGAGGAGGGGGTGATACCGCCCACGATCAATTACGAGTACCCCGACCCGGCCTGCGACCTCGACTACGTACCCAACAAGGCCAGGCGCCAGCCGGTGCGGGTCGCGCTCTCCAACTCCTTTGGCTTTGGTGGCCAGAACGCCACCATCATCGTCCGCCGTTACGAGGGCTGAGGCCTTGCTGGTCCGGGCGGCGGCCCGCTCCATCGTCCCTCGCGTTAAACACCTCTTGTGCCCCACCGATAAGTCTTTTGAATGAAGTTCGCCCGCGAACCGCTGGCAAGGCCGGGTGGCGGCGCTGAGGTCCAGGGGGATGGGAGATTTGCGGGTCGGCACGGGTTTTGTGAGGCGAAACCGGTTGGTGCTGGGGTTCATGGCCCCGGCGGCGGTCGCCGTCTGCCTGCTGATGTGGGGCGGCGCCTACATCCTCGCGCAGAGGCAGGAGCAGGCCATGGTGGCCGAAGCGCGGCGCCAGGCCCAGATCATCCAGGCGCAGACCGAGGTGACGCGCGCCTACATCGCGGATCATTACGTGGCCCCTGTGATCAACTCGTCCGCCGCCAGCGAGATCCAGGTCCCCGTACCGCCCGTGGCATCTATAGAGATCTCGCGCCAGTTGAACCAGCGGGGCTGGTTTAACATCCGGCTGGTCAGCCCGACCCCCATCAACCCGGACCACAAGCCGCGCGACGACTTCGAATGGGCGGGGGTCAAGGCGATCCAGTCCGGGCTGGAGGCCTATGAGCGCGTGGACAAGGTGGGTGACCAGACGCTCTTCCGCCGCACGGACCGCCGCCTGCCGCGCC
>JBBITQ010000049.1:0-1954 GCA_037440685.1 Clostridiales bacterium | reverse complement strand
AACGACGGCATCTTGCTTGAACTGCCACCCGGATCGGCAGGTGGGCGATGTCGTGGCCGGGCTATCGGTATCCATCCCGCTGGATGCCCAAGTGGCGGCGATCCGCAGCAACGTCCGCACCCTCTTCGGCTTCACCATGGCCATCGCGGTGACCATCGTGGGCCTCCTGTTCCTCCTCGTCAACCGCGTCGTGGTGCGCCCCCTCGCGGCGCTGGGGGAGGCGATGGCGGCCGGTGCCGGCGGCGACCTGACCCGCGAAGTGGGCGGCGCCGGCGACGATCACATCGGCCGGGTGGGCCGCGGCTTCGACGAGATGGTGCGCAGCCTGCGCGAGCTGGCGGGCCGGGTGCAGGCCGCGACGGGACAGGTGGCGGGCCAGAGCGGGGAGATGCGGACGGTGGCGGAACGGGCCCTGGGGGCCACCGCCCGCATCTCCCAGTCGGTCAGGGCCGTCTCCGAGATGGCCGAGAGCCAGTCGCGGAGCGCGGGCCGGAGCGCCGCCGTCACGAAGGAGCTGCAGCAGGCCATCGAGCAGATCGCCCAGGGGGCGGAGATGCAGGCCAGCGAGGTGCAGCAGGCGCTGGACACGGTGAACCAGATGGCGGTTGCCATCGACGAGGTGGCGCGCAACGCGGAGACGGTCTCGCGCCTGTCCGCGGAGACCCTCTCGCTGGCGCAGCGCGGCGGCCAGGACGTGCAGCGCGCGGTGGAGAGCATGTCTCGGCTGCGCGAGACGGCCCTGGTGGCGGCTCACAACGTCAAGGAGCTCGGCGAGCACTCCCAGCGCATCGGGGAGATCGTGCGTCTGATCGGGGAGATCGCGGACCAGACCAATCTCCTCGCCCTCAACGCTGCCATCGAGGCCGCCCGGGCCGGTCAGTACGGGAAGGGATTCGCCGTGGTGGCCGACGAGGTTCGCAAGCTGGCCGAGCGCTCAGCCCGCGCGACGGAGGAGATCACGGAGTTGCTGGAGGCCATCCGCCGCGGCGTGGACGCCTCGGTGGCGGGGATGGAGGCCACGACCCGCCAGGTGGAGGAAGGGAGCGTGCTGGCCTCCAACGGGGGCAGCGCCTTCAGCGACATCCTCACCGCCATGGAGATCACCAACGCTCAGGTCCAAGCCATCTCCGAAGCCGCCCAGCGGGTGGCAGCCGGGGTCTCCGGCGCGGTGCGGGTGATCAACAACCTGGCGAGCCTGGCCGAGGAGAACAGCGCGGCCGCCGAACAGATGTCCGCCTCCAGCCACGAGGTGCTGCGCGCGGTGGAGGAGTCGGCTGCCATGGCCGCGCAGACCTCGGCGACGGCCGTGGAGGCTCAGGAGGCGGTGTCCGAGGTGAGCCGCTCGATGGACGAGGTGACGCGGGCCGTTTGCGACCTCGAGCGGCTGGCCGACGAACTGGCCGCCGCCGTCGCGCGGTTCAAGCTGGCCCGGTCAGGTGCCCTCCCGCACGCTGCGGGCCAGCATCTCGCCCCCGACGAGGATGGGGGAGATCACGTGGCGCGCGCCGGCCAAGCGCAGGCGGCGCTGGGCCTCAAGGGTTGAGGCGGCGGAGATCACCGTCAGGTCCTTGCGTATCTCGAGGGCCTCGAGCACCAGGTAGACGTTGTCCGTGTCGTCCGAGAAGGTGGCGATGAGGGCGCGGGCGCGCGCGATCCCGGCGCGGCGCAACGCCCGCTCCTCCAGGGCGTCGCCGTTGACCACCGGGACGCCGGCGTCGGCCAGCCGCCTGGCCTTGGCCTCGTCCCTCTCCACCACGACCACCCTTTCGCCCCACTCCAGCAGGTGTTCTACCACCACGGTGCCGAGCCGCCCGTACCCGCAGACGATCACGTGTCCCTCGCTGGCCTCGGCCAAGCGCTCCATACGGCGCCACCTTCCTTCGATGAGCTCTCGAAAGGTCTGCTCCATGATGCGGAAACCGATCACGAAGACCAGGAACAGCCCCACCGGCGC
>JBBITQ010000048.1:7299-7933 GCA_037440685.1 Clostridiales bacterium | reverse complement strand
ACCGGGAGCCCCGCGAGGAAGGCGCGCCAGACGCCGGCGGCGTCCTTGGCCGCCACCGCATGGGCGAAGGGCCCGGCGAAGGGCGCCACGGCTGCCGCCGCGGCCACGAGCATCACCGCCGACGCCAGCCGGTGGCCGCGCGGCGCGGCCGCGAGGTATGCGAGTGCCATGACGGGGAACACCAGCCAACCGCCGCGGGAATAGGTGAAGATAAACGTGACAAGGATCGCGTAAAGACCGGCGGCCCAGAGGGAAGCCGCGGCCCACGGGGGCACGCCCAGCACGCCCCCCGCCGCGGTCGCGCTCTCACCGGCCGCCTCCCCCGGCCGGCGCCACACCGCCGCCCCCGCCCGCGACCAGAGAGCCAGGGCGCAAAAGAAGGCCGCCGTGAGGTAGGCGGCCAGCGTGTTGGGGTACTGGAGCGCCGAGTAGATGCGCATCCCGTCGAAGGCGCCGTTGTAGTGGAACGTGCCGGCGGCGGCCCCGACGCCTAGGACCGAGAGCCAGGAGCCTGCCAGGGCGACCGCTCCCAGCACCGCGGCGCGCCTTCCCTCTCCGGCGACCCAGCCGCGCCCGCCGCTGCCGCCCGCGCCTGCTGACGCCCCCCGGTCCCGCGCCAGTTCGCGCACCAGCC
>JBBITQ010000048.1:5644-7280 GCA_037440685.1 Clostridiales bacterium | reverse complement strand
AAATAGAGGAGGTACTTGATGTCCTCCTGGATGGCCAGGCGCCTGTTCACCGCAACGAACGTCGCCGCCACGTACGTCAGGAACAGGAGGAACACGGCCCAGTCAAGCGGGCCGCGCAGGAACGCGTAGTCGCCTCGCTGGAACTTCACGTGCCACCGGGCGGCGAAGAGCGCCAGCGCCACGAGCAGCGCCACCATCTGCTCCTTGGGGAAGAAGAGGCCCCGGAAGTACGGGCCGATGAGGATCATCGCCAGGACGGCGCCGAAGGCGGCCCAATCCAGCCAGGCGAAGCCCGGCCCCGCCGTCGTCCGCGTCGCGCCTGTCGCCCGCTTCCTCGCCACAAGCCCCACCCGCCGAAAAATGAATGCGTGAAGCCGCCGCACGCCGCAGGCCGTCCTGGATTTGGGCATCCGACGGCGCGCGCCGCGAAAACGGCTTTCGACAATTCCCGCTGCAAGTCCTGCCGCTGGCATGAAATGAGAAACAGCCGGCGTGCTCCGGCGTGCTGCGGATATCAGAAACCTTCCTCAGTCCAGCCGGAAGAGCTCCTCCAGGTCCTCGCGGGTCAGGTGCTTGCCCAGGGCGGCGTCGACGGAGAGGAGGCCGTCGGCCAGGGCCTGCTTGCGGCGCTGCAGCTCCTGGATCTTCTCCTCCACCGTCCCGCGGGTGATCAGCTTGTAGCTGAACACCTCCCGCTCCTGGCCGATGCGGTAGGCGCGGTCGGTCGCCTGGGCCTCCACGGCGGGGTTCCACCACGGGTCGAAGTGGATCACGTATGACGCGGCGGTCAGGTTCAGCCCGGCGCCGCCGGCCTTGAGGCTGATCAGGAAGACGGGGATGTCCTCCCGCTCCTGGAAGCGTTTCACCCGGGCCTCGCGGTCGCGGGTGCGCCCGTCCAGGTACTCGTAGGCGATCCCCAGGCGCTCCAGCTCGCGCCGCAGGATGGAGAGCATCCCCACGAACTGGCTGAACACCAGCGCCCTGTGCCCGCCGGCCACCACCTCGGAGATCAGCTCCCGGAACAGCTCCAGCTTGGCGGACGCCTGCACGCGGTTGCCGGGGATGCGGAGGAGCTGCGGGTGGCAGCACACCTGCCGCAGCTTGAGCAGGGCGTCCAGGATGGCGATGTGGCTCCTGGCGATCCCCTTCTGCTCCACCTCGGCGAAGACGCGGGCGCGGCTGGCCTCCAGCACCTGCCGGTAGAGTCTGCGCTGGGCCGGGGTCAGCTCGCAGGTGAGGACGGTCTCGGTCTTGGGCGGTAACTCCGCCGCCACGTCGCGCTTCACGCGGCGCAGGATGAAGGGGTTCACGCGGCGCCGCAGGCGTGCCAGCGCGTCCTGGTCGCCGTGAGCCTCGACGGGCCGGGCGTAACGCTGCACGAAGGCCTCGTGGCTGCCCAGGAACCCCGGCATGAGGAAGTCGAAGATGGACCAGAGCTCGGTGAGGTTGTTCTCCAGCGGCGTCCCCGTGAGGGCCAGCCGGTGCCGCGCCGAGAGGGCCTTGGCGGCCCGGGCCGTGAGGGACGCCGGGTTCTTGATGTTCTGCGCCTCGTCGAGGACGAGGTAGTGGAACCGGTGCGCGGCGAGCCGCTCGCCGTCCTGGCGCAGGAGGGCGTAGGTGGTGAGGACGACGTCGT
>JBBITQ010000048.1:0-5634 GCA_037440685.1 Clostridiales bacterium | reverse complement strand
CCCCGAGTTCCGCGAACCGATGGCCACGGTCCGGCCCCACCAGCGCCAGGAGGCGCAGGCCGGGCGCGAACCGCCGCGCCTCGTCCACCCAGTTGAACACCAGCGAGGTCGGGACCACGACCAGGCTGGGGCGGTCGGCCCGGCCGGCCTCCTTTTCCGCCAGGAGCAGGGCGAGGGTCTGCAGCGTCTTGCCCAGGCCCATGTCGTCGGCCAGGATGCCGTTCAGGCCGTGCTCCCGCAGGAAGGCGAGCCAGTCGTAACCCCGCCGCTGTAAGGCCGGAGCTCGGCCCGGAGCGACGCCGGGAGCGGCGCCGGGCGGATGCCGTCAAACCCCTCGGCCAGGGCGGAGAGGGCGTGCCACGTCTCGTCGGCCTGGCGCTCGTCGGCCGCCTGGAGCCAGGCGTGGACCGCGGCGGCGTCCCAGCGGGCGAGGCGCAGCCGGCCGCCGACGAGCCGCGGCTCGTCCAGGTCGGCCAGGAGGCGTCTCTGCTCCTCCGCCCAGCCCTCCGGCAGGCGCAGATAGCGCCCGTTCCCCAGCCGCACCCAGCGCGCGCCGCTCCACAGCAACGTCAGGATCTCGGCCGTCTCCAGCCGCCCCTCTCCGTAGTCCAGCGAGAGCTCCAGGTCGAGCCAGTCGATCCCCGTGGTCAACCGCGCGCTGCTCCGCGGCTTGGACCGCACCACACGCAGGTGGCGGAGGTCCTCCGCGCCGTACGCCTCCCACTCCGCCGCCAGCAGCGGGAGGTGGTCGCAGAGGAAGTCCAGGGCGGCCTCTCCCTCCGCCGTATAGACCCCCTTGCCGGCAGGCACGAGGCCCGCGGCCAGAAGGCGCGCGTGGGCGGCCTCCTCCGCCCGCCGGTCGCGGCGGGCCCAGCGCTGGCGCGCGGAGCGGTCCTCCAGACCCGCGGCGCCCTCGGCCAGCTCCACCAGCTCCGGCTCGGCCATCCCCGCCCGCACCTGCGGCGGCCCGTCGCCGTAGGCGAACTGGAGGGAAGCGACGAGGGTGCCGCTTTCCTCGGACAGCGTCAGCACCGGCCGGGGCGGGACGTCCTCGGCCACCCGCTCCGCCAGCCGCGGCGGCAGGGAGAGCGGGCCGCCGGCCTGCAGGCACGGGAGATACGCCTCCAGTAAACGGCCGACGTCGCGCTCGGGTATGACCACCTCGCGCCGCGGCCAGGAAGAGGAGGGACTGGGGCTGCGCGGAGACCATGGGGTGGAAAGAAGCCCCGGCCACCAGCCACGGGCGGTTGCCGCGCAGGATCAGGCCGCCCGGCGGCGGTGTCCAGGGCTCGCCCGCCTCAGATCCATGTGCGATCCCTTGCCCGGCCAGCGGTTCGCTGCAACGGCCGCGGCCGGCACAAGTAAATCCCGCAGAAACAGGCCAGGGCGGGCGCAGGGACAGGCCGGGGCGGGCGCCGCCCAACCACCAATCGGCCGCTAGGGGCGGGGCTGCGCGCCGATCAAGCACACGCCGACGACCATGAGGATGGCGCCCAACACCTGGTAGGGCGTCACGTCATCGCCGAGGAGCGCCGCCGTGGCCCAGAGGGTGAACATGGGGGCCGCCGACATCACCAGGCTCACCTCGGCAGCCCCCTGCAGCTTGAGGGCGGCGTAATAGGCCAGGTCGCCGATCAGCGTGGCGAGGACGGCCTCGGCCCCGATGAGCGTCCATGACGCGGCCGGAACCTCCCGGAGCTGCTGGAGACGGCCGCAGGTGAGGAGCCAGCCGCAGACCAGACCGCCTGCCACCAGGGTTCGCGCCGCGAGGCCGATGACGGGGTCCACCCGCGACAGGCCGAGCTTCCCGAAGACCGGCGCGATCCCCCAGCAAAGGGCGGCAGCGAGGGCGTAGAGGAGCGCGATGCCCATACCCCACCCCTCCCCTCTCCCCGATATGCCGGCGCGGCACCGGCTATGCCGCCCGATCGCGCTCCTTTCCGAGCCGCGCGCCTGAGCATACTAAAGGTCGCGATTCGGACTGCTGGGAGGGCCTCGGGACGTGCGGGTGACCTCGGCGTGAGGCTGAAGGCACGGGCGGGGAGGATCGCGTGCTCCCTCTTGGCGGCTCTGGCGGTGATCGCGGCCGGGGCGTACGGTCTGCGCACGACGCTACCCCAGCGGAACAGCGCTCACCCCGGCAACCCCGGGACGCCGTCCCGGATAGACGCCAGGCAGCAGGAGGGCGAATGCGGCGGAGGCAAGGCAGGCCCCTCCGGCCGTGTGACCGCGGCCGAGCTCCCCTGGGCCGCCGCGGAACCGGAGCGCCTGCAGCGCCTGCGGGAGCGGTATGGCGTCCGCTGTCTGGTCGCGGCCTTCCGCACTACCCTGCCGGACCCGATCCTGGAGGAGCTCCACAACATCAGGACGGCGGCACGCCTGCTGGCCGGTACCGTCCTGGAACCCGGCGCCGTCTTCTCCCAGAACGCCACCCTCGGCCCCTACAGCCGGGCCCGTGGCTACCGCGAGGGGCCCTCTTACGTCGGCGACCAGATCGTTCCCTCCGTGGGTGGAGGGGTGTGCAAGATCGCTTCCACCCTCTATAACGCCGTGGTGATGGCGAACCTGCAGGTGGTGGAGCGCCACAGCCACAGCATGCTCGTCCCCTACGTCCCCCCCGGGCAGGATGCCACGGTGTCGCGCGCGCTCGACTTCCGCTTCCGCAACAACACGCCGGCGCCCGTCGTCCTCTGGGCGGAGACGGCGGGCAGGACCCTGTTCATCGCCATATACGGCGATTACACGCCGCCCAGGGTGGAATGGCACCACGAGGTGCTGGCACGCGAGGCCACCCCGGTCGTCCGCCGCCCGAACAGGCAGCTCCGCCCCGGCCAGGAACGGGTGGTCATCGCGGGGGCGGAGGGGATCACCGTGCGCACCTGGCTGACCATACACCACCCGGACCGGGTCGAGCGCCGGGATCTGGGGATAGACCGCTACCGGCCGATGCCGCGCGTGGTGGAATTCGGCCCGCGGTAGTCGAGTTGTTTTTACAACGTTTTATTGCTAAACTGTATGGGACCCCGGGGGCGCAACCAGACGGAACCGGGCGGGCAGTCGCAGACGGGGGCACGGTGGTGCCAGGACGCGGGCGGCGCGGGGAATGGTGGAGACTCACAACCCACAGGGAGGGATGAGGATGTCGCATCAGAACCTCTTGGCGGAGGGCAAGTTCCAGGACGGCGGGGTCAACAAGGTCACAATCTTCCAGGGGAACGACATCACCGAGGACACGTACTACTTCAAGCCCGGGCAGGTGCTAGACTACCACCGCCACCCCAACGGCGACCAGATCTTCGTGATCCTCAAGGGGGAGGGGAAGTTCTACCTCGACAGCGGGACGGAGCAGGTGATCGACGTCAGCGCGGGGTCCACCGTGTTCGTCCCCGCCGGGGTCTGGCATAAGCTCGTCAACGGCGGCGCCGAGATGGTGGCTACCCAGGTGACCAAGGCCGGCGCCGGATTCGAGGCGCGGGGCTAGGCGCGGCTAAGCGCGCGGCCAGGCGCGCGTCGTCCTCCCCGCGCCGTCCCCGCCGCGCTCGGGTTCCGCCCGCTGCGGCCGGCCGCAGACCCGGCACCGCCTCATCAAAAGAGAGGGCTCCATCCCGTTCGCGCTCGGCGGGAGCGTCAGAAGGTCGGCGGCCGGGATGACTATGCCGCCGGGGTGGCTGCACGGATCGGGGACGGTGGGCTCCTCCCCGTGCTTGACGAGCTCGGATTCCACGTCGAGGAACGCTTGCACGATGTGGGGGTCGAACTGGGTCCCCGCCCCCGCCACGATCACCTGACGCGCCTCCTCCGGCGTGACGGGTCCCTTGTACACGCGCGGCGAGATGAGCGCGTCGTAGACGTCGGCCACCGCCACGATGCGGGCGGCGAGGGGGATCTGGTCCCCGCGCAGCCCGGCGGGGTAACCCTGGCCGTCCCACCGCTCGTGGTGGTGCATGGCGATGTCCCGGGCCATGGTGAGGAAGGTGTAGTCGGCGCCCAGCACCGCGCGGAGCTGGTTGTCGAGCTGCTCCAGCAGCGCCGCGCCGATGCTCGTGTGCTCCCGCATCACCGTGAACTCGGCCGGCGTGAGCTTGCCCGGCTTGAGGAGGATGCCCTCCGGTATGCCCACCTTGCCCAGGTCGTGGAGGACGCTTGAGAGTTCGATGTAGGAGACGAAGACCTCGTCGACCTCCCCGGCGAACTGGGACATGCAGCTCATGCGCTCCGCGATGATGCGGCTGTTCCTGCGGATGCGGTATAGGTGGCCGCTGATGGTGGGGTCCCGGTGCTCCGCCAGGAGTGCCAGGCCGTCCACCGTGATGGCCTGGGAGGCCTGCAGCACCTCGACCTGGCGCTCCACCAGCTCGCGCGCGTAGTCCCAGGCCAGCTCCTGCTCCGTCTGGTCGTAGAGCACGACGCAGGCGCCCGTCGCCGGCCCGGACCCCTCCCGGAGCAGCCGCGCGGTGACCAGGAAGTAGCCGCGCCGGCCGTTCAAGGTAAGCCACATCCTGGCCTCGGCGCATTCCTTCCCGCCTATGAGGGTGTCATAGAGGGGATCCCCGGGATCGTCCCGACCGTCACCCGCCGCGCCGCCGAAGAAGACGCTCGCGAAGTCGCAGCCCCGGACCCCGTCGAGGTCCCGGCCCACCGCCTCCAAGGCCGCACCGTTGCAGTGGATTATGCGCCCCTGGGCGTCGACGATGCTCACCAGCCCGGGGAAGGCTTCGACGATCGCACCAACACTGTAGGACGACATCTGCTGCCTCCGGGAGCTGCATTTCCTAGACCCTCGGCCCAGTAACTTTTATCGCAACTGTTACGGAAATTTTAAGGAAAATTTGGGTGTTCACGGGTGCGGCAGCGTAGGGGGCTCGCCGCTCCGGAGGGTGATCCCCGCGCGGCGCAGGAGCGCCGCGGCCACGCCGTCTCCCGGCCGCAGGCGCCCGGTGAAGCTGCCGTCGTACACGGCGCACACCCCGCACGAGGGGCTGCGCGCCTTGAGGATGGCCCCCTCCGCCCCGGAGAGGCGCGCCAGCCGCAGGGTCTCCTCGGCGCCCTCTGCCCGTGCCTCCTCCTGGAGGCGCCGGTAGCCTTCCTGCCACTGCTGGCGCGCGAGCTCGACTGGCGTCTGCACCCGGGCCGATGCTACTCGGTGCAGCAGCCCTCCTCGGGCCACAGGGGAGCGACCTGGGAGAGGATGCGCTCGCCCAGCAGGTAGCCGGGGCGAGCCAAGGCGTAGGCCACGTGGGCGTGGAGGCACTTGAGGCGACTGGGCGCCCGGGCCCCTCCGATGCCGAGGTCGAGGGAGACCCCCCCGTCGACCCCCAACCGGCCTTGGGCCAACGCCCGGCGGAGGGCCCGCTGCTCGGCCGTGGCCCGGGCCAGGCTTGCTGCCAGCTCGGCGTCCTCGGCCACGAGGGCGCTCCAGCGCTCCACCCCGCCTTCTGCCTCCAGCCGAGCCACCGCCGCCACCAGGCGAGGGCAGGTGAGGTAGTAGGTGGTGGGAAACGGCTCCCCGACCTGGTCGTAGGGGTCCTGCTCGGTGACCGCCGGCCGGCCGAACGGGCAGCGTACCGCCACCCGCCGAAGGGCACGGGGAGGTCGGCCGATCTGTCGCTCCACGAGGGCGCGGTCGCGGGCGTC
>JBBITQ010000047.1:2655-7960 GCA_037440685.1 Clostridiales bacterium | reverse complement strand
GGATGGCCAGGCCGGGGCGGTCGATCGCAGCCTCCCCATAGAGGAGGATGTCAATGTCGATCACGCGTGGCCCCCACCTCTCCCCACGCTCCCGGCCCAGTTCCCGCTCCACGGCCATGACCTCCTCCAAGAGCTGGTGGGGGCCCAAAGCGACCTCCGCCTCGGCGCCCTGATTCAGGAAGAGGGGCTGGGCGGTCAGGCCGACCGGTTCCGTCTCGTATAAGGCCGACAGGCGCCGGATGCGGATGCCAGGCCGCCGGTCCAGGCGCCCCACGGCTGCCCGCAGGTTGTCTTCCCGGTCCCCGAGGTTGGAGCCGAGCCCCAGGTAAGCCGTCACCGCCAGCCCGGGGATGGTGCGGGCGACGGCGTCAGCCATGCGGACCACTCTCACCATCGCGCGCACGTCGTGCACTCGCACGATGTCCACCTTCTGGGCGACGGCCAGGGCGACCACTGCCGCCGTGCCCTCCAGCCGTTCGTCCACCGGGAGATCCAGGACCTTCCCGATCGTCGATTTGCGGGAAGGACCGAGAAGGATGGGGCAGCCCAAATCGCGGAGTTCCCCCAGGCGTGCCACCATCTCCAGATTCTGGGCTACATCCTTCCCGAAGCCAAACCCAGGGTCAACGATGACCTGGTCTCGCGGCAACCCCGCTGCCTCGGCGATCGCGACGCTCCGCGAGAGGAACCCCTTGATCCCGCCCATGAGATCCCCGCCGCGGGCCGGCTCCTCCCGCCCGACGTGCCTCGCCATCCCATGCATGACGACGACCGGCACACCGGCCTCGGCTACGACCCGGGCCATCGCCGGGTCGCCCTGCAGACCCCACACGTCGTTGACGATGTGCGCGCCCGCCTCCAGCGCCGCGCGCGCCACCTCCGCCTTGTAGGTGTCGATGGAGATGGGAACGGGCACCTGATCGCGCAGCGCCCGGATGACGGGCACCACGCGCTTCAGTTCCTCGGACGCCGGCACCGGCGCGGCGCCGGGGCGCGTCGACTCGCCCCCCACATCGATGATGTCCGCCCCGTCCGCCACCATCTCCATGGCCCGGCGCACCGCCGCCTCCACGGTGGTGTAGCGGCCGCCATCCGAGAAGGAATCCGGGGTAACGTTGAGGATACCCATGACGAGCGTTCGGGCTCCGAACGCCAGCTCGTAGGGTCCGCAGCGCACCTGATCACCCCTCCGGCTCGCCGCCGTGACCGTGCGCGACCGTTCTCCCCATGGCGCGGTCGAGGGCGTCCATGAACCTCTCGTTCTGTTCCGCAGTGCCGATTGTAACCCGGATGCATGTCGGCATGCCCCAGATGCTGGCCGGCCTCACGATGACGCCCAGGCGCAACATCGCCCGGAAGAGCACGTCGGCGTCGCACCCGGTGTCTATCAGGATGAAGTTGGCCTCGGTAGGCACATACGAGAGGCCGCGGACCGCCAGCTCCCTGTACAGGAACTCCTTGCCGGCGCTGTTTACCCGCCGCGAGTTCTCCACGTGGCCGGCGTCGCCGAGGGCCGCCAACGCCGCGGCCTGGGCCAGCCGGTTGACTGGGAAGGGCTCCCGCACCCGGCTCAGAAGCCCGATGATCTCCCGGGGAGCGATGGCATACCCCACGCGGAGCCCGGCCAGGCCGTAGATCTTGGAGAAGGTGCGCACGACGACGACGTTGCGCCCAGCTTTGACGTGCGCCAGGGTGTCGGGGTACTCCGGGCTCTCGACGTACTCGCCGTAGGCCTCGTCGACGACCAGGACCACATGCGGGGGCAGGGCGGTGGCGAAGGCGTCGAACTCGTCCCGGCTCACGATCGTCCCGGTGGGGTTGTTGGGGTTACACACGAACACCAGCTTCGTGCGCGGGCTGATGGCGCGGCGGATGGCATCGAGATCGAACCGAAACCCTTTCAAAGGAAGGTACACGGGGTTGCCGCCGGCCACCCGCACCACATGCTCGTAGGCGGAGAAGGTGGGAACGCAGGTGATGGCCTCTTCCCCCGGGTTCAGGAGAGCCTGGGCGATCAGCGTGAGCACGTTGTCGCTGGCATTGGAGACCAGGACCATGTCCGGGGCGACGCCCCACCTCTCGGCAAGGGCCTCCCGCAACGCGGTCGCCGCGCTCTCCGGATACCAGTGCACCGTTTCCATGGCCTGCCGCATCGCCTGGATGGCCAATGGCGACGGACCCAACGGGTTCTCGTTGGAAGCCAGCTTGACGACGTTGGACAAGCCGAACTCCCTCTGGACGTCCTCGATTGGCTTGCCGGGGACGTAAAGAGGCAGGTCAAGTACACCCTGCCGCGCCAGAACCGTGATGTCTTGCAAGGGGATCGCCATCTCCCTTCCGCGCCCTCACGACGGCCTACACTCTTCGCCCTCCGGCCGCGCTTTCCCTGCAGTCACGGCACTTCCGTCCCGCAAGCCGGCAGCGCCGCCGAACGGGTCGATCGGCAACACCTGTTGGAGGGAAGCGAGGGCCCGCGTCCACATGGAAAGGCATCGGCGCATGACGATCAGGCCGGCACGCCCAGCAGTTCCGCCAGTTCCGGCCCCTCCAGAGTCTCCTTCTCGATGAGCTTCTGCGCGATCTTCTCGAGGCGGTCCCGGTTCTCCCGCAGCAGATTCAGCGTCTTCTGGTAGAGGTTCGTGATCAGGGTTTTCACTTCCCGGTCGATGCGAGCGGCCACCTCTTCGCTGTAATTCCGGTCGCGCACCAGGTCCCGCCCCAGGAACGGCGTATCCATGCGTGTGCCGAAGGTCAGCGGCCCCAGCTCGTCGCTCATCCCGAATTCCGTGATCATGCGCCGGGCCATCTTCGTGGAGCGCTCGAGGTCGTCCTGCGCCCCGGTGGTGACCTCACCGAACACGAGCTCCTCCGCCGCGCGCCCCGAGAGGAGGACGCAGATGCGGTCCATGATCTCGCTCCGGGTCACCAGGTACCGGTCCTCCAGCGGAAGTTGGAGGGTGTATCCCAGCGCGGTGCCGCGTGGGATGATGGAGATCTTGTGCACCGGGTCACCGCCGGGCAGGAGGCTGGAGACCAGGGCATGACCCGCCTCGTGATAGGCCACTCGCTGGCGCTCCTTATCACTGATCACCCTGCTCTTCTTCTCCGGCCCACCAGCCACGATGCGGTCGATGGCATCATTCAGCTCGGCCATGCCGATGCTCTTCTTGCGCCGCCGCGCGGCGAGCAAAGCAGCCTCGTTCAGGAGGTTCTCCAGGTCGGCCCCAGTGAAACCCGGCGTCCGCCGCGCGATGACGTCCAGATCCACATCCTCGTCGAGCGGCTTGTTGCGGGCGTGGACCTGCAGGATGGCCTCCCGCCCCTTGAGGTCCGGGCGATCGATGACGATCTGGCGGTCAAAGCGACCCGGGCGGAGGAGTGCCGGGTCGAGGACGTCCGGCCGGTTCGTGGCCGCCATGACGATGATCCCCTCGTTGGCCGAGAAACCGTCCATCTCCACGAGGAGCTGATTCAAGGTCTGCTCGCGCTCGTCATGGCCGCCGCCGTAGCCCGCGCCGCGCTGCCGCCCCACCGCGTCGATCTCATCGATAAAGACGATACATGGGGCATTCTTCTTGGCCGTATCGAACAGGTCGCGCACGCGCGAAGCCCCGACGCCCACGAACATCTCCACGAAATCCGAACCGCTAATGCTGAAGAACGGCACGCCCGCCTCGCCCGCCACGGCACGAGCGAGGAGGGTCTTGCCCGTTCCGGGCGGACCGTAGAGCAGGACCCCTTTGGGAATGCGGGCGCCCAACTGGAGGTAACGCTTGGGGTTCTTGAGGAAGTCGACGATCTCTGCCAGCTCTTCCTTCGCCTCGTCGGCACCGGCCACGTCGGCGAACGTCACGCGCCGCTTCGGGTCGTCGGTGTGCAGCCTGGCCCTGCTCTTGCTGAACTGCATCACGCGGGCCCCACCGCTCTGGGTCTGCTGGATGATGAAGATGAACGCCCCCACCACCAAAAGCACGGGCAGGAGGGTGGAGATGAGGGCCGTCCACCACGGGGTCTCAGCCGGGGCTTCGTACTTGACCTGGACGTGCTTCTCGAGCAGCAGCCGGTCGAGTTCCGGGCTGTTCGCAGGCTTGACCACGGTGAACCTGGTGCCATCCTTCATCACGCCGGCGACTTTCGTGTCGCCCAGGATGAAGACCTTCTGCACCTTACCCTCCTGCACAGCCTTGTAGAAAGCGTCGTAGTAGATCTCCGTGCCGCTTTCCTGCTTCGCCACGATTAGCTGAATAAAGCTGATCACGAGGACGATGATCAACGCATATAGGACCAAATTGCGCAAAATCTTGCCGGAATTCATCAGCTACCCCCATCCGGCCCGCGTGAATTTCAATGTATTCTAGCACACACCCATTTTGAACACAAACGTTCGCAGCACCAGGTAACGCCTCGTAGTCGCGGTGGGACGAAAGCGGTCATCGGGCCGGTGTCCCACTACCCATATGATCGTGTCGGCATCGCCGTCGCCGCCAGGGATGGCGACCAGCGGAATGCTGTCACGCTCCCCCCTCGGGACCTTTTCATTAATAAAATACTCCTTAAGCTTCTTGGGTGCCCCGAGGCCCAGAGGATAGAAGCGGTCGCCCGGGCGGCGGTTGCGCACCACCAGCGCCCCTCCGACCAAGTCGGCATCCATCACGGCGACCGAACGGCCGTCGGCGGGAACCGGACGGTCCGAGACATCCGCCTCCAAGCGCACTCCCGCCTCCGGCACCACTACAGACCCCGGCACCTCCAGCCGGTAGAGGAAGGGACGGTCGGCGGGCACCGCTCCCTGCCGCGTGAACACGAGGCTGCCGTAATCGCGCCACGCCAAGAGCCCGCCAGGGAGTTCCAGCCGCTTCCCCACCGCCATCCCGGGGAGCGCCAGGCACGCCTCCACGTGCTCGAAGGCAGGAAAGGGAGCGGGCCCGCCACCCACCAGGGCGGCAGCGCGCCGCACGATCCGCCGGCGCAGGGCCTGCGGATAGGAGACGAGCGTCGTGATATCGAGCACCACCCTCCCCGCTTCCACGCGCGCACAACGGCAGAACGCCTCTTCGACCAAGGGCCGCAGCCATTCCTCCTCGTCTCGCAACGTCCTGGCAAGATGCGCCAGTGCGTCCTTCAGCCGCGGATTGAACTCCCGCTCCAGGATGGGGATGAGTTCCCACCGCAACCGGTTGCGCAGGTGAGCCAGATCCCGGTTGGAGGGGTCGCACACCGGCTCAAGACCGGCTTCCTGGCAGTAAGCCTCGATGTGTGACCGGGGCACGTCGAGCAAGGGGCGGATGATCCACCCGTCGCGCAC
>JBBITQ010000047.1:0-2575 GCA_037440685.1 Clostridiales bacterium | reverse complement strand
GGTTGTGCCCCAGGGCCAGCCTGGCCGCGCCGACCGCCTGGGCGACTTCGCGGAAGAAACGGTAACGGGCCTCGCGCCCGGCCTCCTCCAGGGACATGCGCAGCGAGCGCGCCAGCTCGGGCACCGGCACCGCGCGCACCGTCACGGGGAGGTCCAGGCGGGCGGCGAAGCCGCGCACCGCTTCAGCTTCCTGCTCCGCCTCGGGCCTGATCATGTGGTTCAGGTGCGCCAGATGCAGGGAGATCCCCAACTCCTGCCGCAGGGACCACAACGCATGGGTGAGGACCATCGAATCCGGTCCGCCAGAGAGCCCCACCAAGACCTTGTCCCCGGGACACAGCATACGGTGCTCGCTGATCGCCGCCCGCACGCCGGCGATCACCCGCCCCACGGCTCCTGTCACAGATTCCCCCGCTCCTCCGACCACAGGCGCACCACCAGGACCGTCATATCATCCTGCCGCTCTTCGGAGAGCCCGAGGGCGACATCCTCCAGCAACGCCCGCGCCAGGCTTTGCTCCGCTCCGTACGGCGCCGTTGCACCTTCGCGGATCACCCGTTCCACCTGGCCTTCGCGCACCGCTTGATCCCCCCACCCTTCCAGCAGGCCATCGGTCACCATGACGATCACGTCCCCGGAGCCGAGCCGGCGTCGCACCGACTCCACCTCCACGCTGTCCAGGATGCCGAGGGGGAGGGAACGCGCCCTGACGATACCCACACCCCCGCGCTGGTAGATGAACGTCGGAGCAGCGCCCACTTTCACGAACTCCGCCTCGCCGGACACCAGGTCGATCAACGCCAGGTCCAAAGTGGCGAAGGTCTCCTCGGGCGATCGGAGGGCCAGGATGGAGTTGGCCAGCCGCACCACCGTCCTGATGTCGAAGCCAGCGTCGAGGAGGCGTTCCACCAGCCGAACCGTCTCCCGGCTCTCGGCGGCGGCGCGATGGCCGGTCCCCATACCGTCGCTCAAAACGAGCAGGAGCCTATGGCCCGCCAATTCCTTGATCAGGTGGCTGTCACCCGACACCAGCCGTCCGGGCCGGGCCAGCTTGGCCACCTCGGTAACATACAAAAGCGGTTTCGAGCGAACCTGGCCTCGCCGGAGGTACGGGCGCGGCTCACCGGTCACCTGGGCCAGCTCCTCCAGGGCGTCCGCGAGCCCCTGCAGGTGGCCAGTCAGGAGATCCCGCTGCTCCCCAAGGCGGCGCCGCCAGCGGCGTTCCACCTGGCGCACGTCGGTCAGGTGCAGAGCCACCAGCCTGATCTCGCGATGGCGCTGACAGCCCTTCTCCCAAGCGCCTACTACGGGAGAAGAGTCGACCTTGCCTTCCTCGGCGGCAGCCAGAAGCTCCAAAGCCAGCCGGTACCTCTCCGAAAACCCTTCGCCCCAGCAGCGGTCGAACAAGGCACAACCGTGGCAGACAGCAGCGGAGAGGCGGTTCACCAGCATGGCCGCCTCCTCCTCCGGAGGCAGCGGTTCCTCGGTGGCGCCGGCTTCGCGAAAGGATGCCGACAGCTCCTTCAGCAACCTGGCCAGCGCCCGCAGCCGCGCAACCGAGTGCGCAGCCCACGCCCCAACGGCCTCGTGCTGCCGAACGCGGCACAGGCGAACCGGGGCGCCCTGTCCGAATGGTACCAACCATTTTGCCTGTTGGAAAGCGGCGGCGAGGAACCATGAGAGGAGGACGTGCGCCCCCAAAAGCCACACGCCCTTCATGCCTGGGCTCGATCCGAGATAGATGCCAGCGAAGGAAAGGGCGGCTACAGCGAAGGGAAGCGCCCGACCCGTCAAGCCCCGCGCAGGCGAGGACCCCCACCCCATCCCTTCATAGAGGAGGCATGCAGTCCCCTGGGCCAAGGCCACCTCCCATCCCCCGCTCAGCCCAGCCCCCGCCGCCACCGCCAGAAGGACGGCCACGGAGGCGGGCTTCGCGTACGGCCACGAGCGCAGAGCGGCATAGAACGCCGTGCCTAACGGCCAGAGCACGCCCAGGAGCGAGAGGCGGCTCAGCCAAAACCCTACCCCTGCCAACGCCGCCACCACTAACGGGGCAAGCCCCCCAGCCCTCGTACCCAGGGCCAGCATGCCACCCTCCTAGCGCCGTTTTCACCCATTTTAGCAGAGAGGCGGCGCGGCAATTGTCATTTGCTTGGCGTAATACTTGTCGGTTTTCGTCAGCCCGACTAGTGGCCTGGCACCCGGCGGCGCGCCTGATCCGCCAACAGCTCGGCGCAATCGCTGCAGAATGCAGCCGGTCCCCGATCGGTCCAGATGAAGACCGCCGCCGTGCCCCGGCATCCTTCCACGCAGCATAGCCCGCCCGGGCGGTTCTTCCTCCGGCTCGACAGGAGCCACACAATGCCCGCCACCACGGCGATGGCATTCAACACGGCGAGGACGACGAACAGATCGCCCATAATCGACGCCTCCTTTGGGGGCCCGCTCCTGGCACGAGACACGGTGATGAAGGGAACAACCGGTTGGTCGTCCGTTTTTGGGGCATGGTTAATTGCTATATTGTATGTCGGACAAGACCTCCAGTTTCCTCTTCGCCGTGGCCGTCACAAAGCTA
>JBBITQ010000046.1:0-8047 GCA_037440685.1 Clostridiales bacterium | reverse complement strand
AGCCGGCCGAGGCGCGCCACACGGCGGAGGAGGGCCAGGCGGTTCCGCCGCACCGCGGCGTCGTCCACCATGACCATCGTCTCGTCCAGGAAGCGGTCCACGGCCAGGCGGAGTCGGGCGTAGGCCGCGAAGTATCCCGCGTAGTCCCCGGCCTCCGCCCGTGCACGGATGCCCCCCTCGGCCGCCGCGAGACCCTCCCACAGGGCGCGCTCGCCCGCCCCCGTCAGGAGGGCTGGGGCCACCTCGTCCGACTCCGCCTTCTCCGCCAGGTTGGCGGCGCGGCGGTAAGCGGCGCCCGCCTCGGCCAGTTCAGGGCTCCCGGCGAGCTCCGTCAGGGCGGAGGCCCGCCGCCACAGTTCGCCCGGCACGTCGCACCCCGTCGCCAGCACCGCCTCCACTACCTCGTGGGCGTAGCCGTCCTCGCCCATGAGGCTGCGGATCCGGCCGAAGAAGAACTCCACGACCGCCTGGCGCAAGGCATCACGTCCGGGACCGGCGGGGAACTCCGGCCGGCCCGCGTACCGGTCCAGGGCCATGTCCACCAGTTCCCCCAGCCCCAGCCGATCCAGGCCCGCCAGGCCGCCGCGGAGGGTATGGATCACCCCCAGGGCCTGGCGCCGCAGGGCGTAGGGGTCCTGGGAACCGGTGGGCTGGATGCCGGCGGCGAAGCAGCCGCAGATGGTGTCCAGCTTGTCCGCCACCGCGAGGCAGGCGCCCGCCGGCGTGGCCGGCAACGCATCGCCGGCGAACCGAGGCAGCCAGTGCTCGAAGACCGCCTCGGCCACCGCCTCCGGCTCCCCCGAACGCCTGGCGTACTCCCGCCCCATGATGCCCTGCAGCTCCGGGAACTCGTACACCATGCTGGTGGCCAGGTCGGCCTTGCACAGGTACGCGGCACGGTCGAGCACGCCCCGCAGCTCCGCATCGGCGCCGACGCGATCCGCCAGGACCGCCGCCAGGGACCGCACCCGCTCCACCTTCTCGGCCATGCTCCCCAGGCGGGCCTGGAAGACGATGCCCTCCAGCCGTTTCACGTAATCAGCCAGGGGCCGCCGCGTGTCCTCCCGGAAGAAGAAGCGGGCGTCGGCCAGCCGGGCGCGCAGCACCTTCTCGTTTCCGGCCACCACCAGGTCGAGGTGCTCCCGCCCCCCGTTCCGCACGCCGACGAAGGCCGGCAAGAGACGGCCGTCGGCGGCTACGGGGAAGTAGCGCTGGTGGTGCTTCATCGGGGTGATCAGGACGGCATCGGGCAGCTCAAGATAGGCGGGGTCGAACCGGCCTGCGAAGGCGGTCGGGTACTCCACCAAGAAGGTGACCTCGTCCAGCAGTTCCTCGTCCAGGAGGGGACGGCCCCCGGCGGACGCCGCCGCCTCCTCCACCTGCCGCCGGATGAGGTCCCGGCGCCGCCCGTGGTCGACGATCACGCCGGCGGCCTCCAGCGCCCGGAAATAGTCCTCTGCCCGGGCCACCGTCACCGGCCCGCCGCCGAGCACGCGGTGGCCACGGGTGACCCGGCCGCTCTCCACGCCCGCCACCGCGAAAGGCACCACGTCGCTCCCCAGGAGGGCCACCAACCAGCGGATAGGCCGGATGAAGCGCAGGTCACCGCTTCCCCACCGCATGGAACGGGGGAACTCCAACCCCGTGATGGCCGCCGGGAGCCGTTCCGCCAAGATCTCCGCCGCGGGACGGCCGGCCCGCACCCGCTCGGCGAAGACGTAACGGCCGGCCGGCGTCTCCTCCACGCGCAGGCTGGCCACGTCCACCCCCTGGCTCCTGGCGAAGCCCAACGCCGCGGCGGTGGGGCTGCCGTCGGCCGCGAACGCCGCCGCCGCCGCGGGGCCGCGCACTCTCTCGCGCCGGTCTGGCTGGCGGAGATCCAGCCCCCTCACGTAGAGGACGAGCCGCCGCGGCGTGGCCGTGGCCAGGAGATCGGCGTAACCGAGTCCCTCCTGGTCCAGGAGCTGGCGCCCCCCCGCCGCCAGCGCCTCGATGGCACCCGGCAAGAGCGCCGCCGGCATCTCCTCCGTCCCTATCTCCAGCAGAAAGTCAGCCTTGCTCAAGAGGCACCCCCCCGGCGTCGCCCTCGCCGCGCCCTCCACCGTCTCCGTTGCGGCCCGCCAGCAGCGGGAAACCCGCCGCCTCGCGCTGGGCGAGGTAACCCTGAGCGGCCGTCCGGGCCAGCTCCCGCACCCGGGCGATGTACATCGCCCGCTCGGTGACGCTGATGGCGCCCCGCGCGTCCAGGAGGTTGAACACGTGGGAACACTTCAGGACGTAGTCGTATCCCGGCGCGACGAGGCCGGCCCCCAGCACCCGGCGCGCCTCGGCCTCAAACATCTGGAACAGCCGAAAGAGCATCCCCGCGTCCGACTCCTCGAAACTGTACCGCGACTGCTCGTACTCGTTCTTGCGGTAGACCTCGCCATAGGTGACGCCAGGTGCCCACCGGATGTCGAACACGTTGTCGACGCCCTGGATGTAGCTCGTGAGCCGCTCCAGGCCATAGGTGATCTCCGCCGCCACGGGCCGCACCTCGCAGCCGCCCATCTGCTGGAAGTAGGTGAACTGGGTGATCTCCATCCCATCCAGCCACACCTCCCATCCCAGGCCCCAGGCGCCCAGCGTGGGCGACTCCCAGTTGTCCTCCACGAACCGGATGTCATGCTTCTCCGCCTCGATGCCGATGGCAGCCAGGCTCCGCAGGTACACCTCTTGCACGTCGTCCGGCGAGGGCTTGAGGATCACCTGATATTGCCAGTGCTGGTAGAGCCGGTTCGGGTTTTCTCCGTAGCGCCCGTCCGCCGGCCGGCGCGAAGGCTCCACGTAGGCCACGCGCCACGGCTCCGGCCCCAGCGAGCGAAAAAAGGTGGCCGGGTTCATAGTGCCGGCCCCCTTCTCCACGTCGTAGGGCTCGGTGATCACGCAGCCGTAATCGGCCCAGAAGCGGTGCAGCCGCAGGATCACGTCTTGGAAGTACAAGGAGCCCGCCCTCCTCCCGGGAGCCCCTGGATGGCAACCAAGCAATATTCTACTGGTGTCTAGCGGGGAAGCAAACCGGACACCGGACGGGGATGAGGGGAGAGCCGCGGCGCGCTCGCCGCGGCCCCCCTAGCCGAGGCAGTTCAGCGCCTGCCGGAGCGGCATGGCCAGGCACGTGAAGATCGGGGTGTCGCGCACGGTGTAGAGGCTGGCCTGGGTCTCGCGCAGATCCATGACCAGGTCCAGGAAGTCCGCCGGGTAATCGGACTCAAAGGCCACGACGAACTCGTGGTCATCGAGGCCGAAGGCATAGGTGGTGTTCAGCTTCACCGAGGGGTACTTGTTGCCCACGTATATGTGCTCGTCCATCATCCCCTGGCGCGTGAACTTGGTCAGCAGATACCACTCGCGCTTCTTCACGAAGGGGTAGACGAAGAGGTACTTGGCCTTGCCGGGAACCAGCCGCGTGCGGTCCTCCCCGTGTTCCGGGCTGATGCGGTCGACGTACATCGACCGCTTGGTCATCGACAGGTACGAGTAGGTCGTGGTCAGGTACTTGCCCAGGCCGGTGCGATTGAGCCGCGCCGACATCTCGTTGAATAGTTGCGGTGTGTAACCGATGCGCCACAGCATGAGCTCCGCGTCGGCGCGTATTCCCACCGTCGAGTAGCTGAGGATCAGGAGCTTGCCGGGCTGGTCGAACTCCTCCACCACCGAGAGGAACTCCTGCTTGCCCTTCTCGCGCTCGGCGTCCGGCAGACGCCGCCAAGCGGGGTCCACCTTGTAGAAGACGAAGTTGACGAACTGCCGTCCGCGCCCCTCGCCCTCTCCCTGCCCACCCGTCTCCGCGCCCTCCGCGCTGGGGGCAGCCGCCGCCTGGGCCGGCCCGCCGCCCATGGCCTTGCCCTCCTTCTCCTGCCGGGCGCGCGCCACCACGTCGGCGTCGACCACGGCAAGGCCCTTCTCGCGGGCGAACTCCTCGATGCTGCGCACCACCGCCTTTCGAACGAAGAAAGGCACCCGCCGCATCGCCGCCTGGGCCTCCTCCGTCCACTCCAGCGAGGTCGGCGGCATCAAGCGCTCCAGTTCATCGTCCCGTTCCGCCATTCGTCGACCGCCACCTTCTGCTTTCAAAAGTGAAAGCCCCACACACTTTATATAATTACATACTTGCTAATGTGGCGCAAATTGAGAAGGGCACAACGCTCACGGGAGGGTTCGCCGTTGGGGGCCGGCGATGTCCTTCCAGGCCAGGATGACCTCTGCCACCTCCCGCAGGGACTTGCGGCTGTCCATGGCCATCCGGCGCATGCGGGCGTAGGCTTCCGCCTCCTTGAGGCCGAAGCGGTCCATCAGCAGGCCCTTGGCCTGTTCCACAGTCTTGCGGGCCTCCAGGGCCTGCTCCAAACGCGCGACGGTCTTCTCCAGCCTGCGCCGGTCGCGGTGGGAGAGGACGGCCAGCTCCAGGGCCACCTGGATCTCGACCGGGCTGGCATCCGACCGCACCACGGCCGCCGCCCGGGCGCGCTTGGCCAGGTCCACCGTGTCGCGGCCGGCGCTGTCGATGGCTAGGACCACGGGGGCCACCCGGGCGTGCGCCAGTTGCGGTGCCAGGTCCATGAGCTCGGGGTGTCGCGCCGGGATCACCACCACGTCGGGCAG
Organism: Clostridiales bacterium; assembly: GCA_037440685.1. Lineage (GTDB taxonomy): Bacteria > Bacillota > Sulfobacillia > DYIH01 > JBBITQ01 > JBBITQ01. Next base: position 3,403 of record JBBITQ010000046.1, on the reverse strand, counting down.
GAGACGCCCCGCGAAGGCGAGCACCGTCTGCGCGTCCCCGGGACCGGGCACCACCGCGTTGCCGGCACCCCTCAGGGCCTCGGCCATATGCCCAAGCACGAACCCCGGGTCGATCATGAGGACGTGCAGGCCAGGCATGGGTCTCACCCGCTACCCGCGTGGCGCCGGAGACACCGGGTCGCCGGCGCCACGCGACGTCAGGAGCAACAGCTCAGATGTCGTAGTAGAGGAAGAACTCATAGGGATGCGGCCGGATGCGGACCTGATCCAACTCGGCCGTCCGCTTCATCTCGATCCACATCTGGATGAAGTCCTCGGTGAACACCCCGCCCTCCAGGAGCCAGGCGTGGTCTTCCTCCAGGGCATCCAGCACCTCGTCCAGCGACCCGGGCACGCTCCTGATCCTGGCCTTCTGCTCCGGCGACAACTCGTAGATGTTGGCATCCAGGGGTCCGAAGCCGGCGTCGCGCGGGTCGATCTTCTTGCGGATCCCATCCAGGCCTGCCATGAGCATGGCCGCGAAGGCCAGGTAGGGGTTGCACGTGGCGTCCGGGGTGCGGAACTCGATGCGCGCCGCCTTGGGACTTACCGCCGCGATGGGGATCCGGATGGCGGCGCTGCGGTTGCCCTTGGAGAAGACCAGGTTCACAGGTGCTTCATAACCGGGCACCAGGCGCTTGTAGGAGTTCGTTGTCGGGTTAGTGAACGCCAGGAGCGCCGGGGCATGGTGCAGGATGCCGCCGATGTAGTACAAGGCGATGTCGCTCAGGTTGCCATAGGCCCCCTCCTGGTAGAACAGCGGCTTGTCACCCTTCCACAGGCTCTGGTGGGTATGCATCCCGCTGCCGTTGTCGCCGAACAGGGGCTTGGGCATGAAGGTGGCGGTCTTCCCGTACTTCTTGGCGACGTTCTTGACCACGTACTTATATAGCATGACCTTGTCGGCGACGCGCGTCAGGGTATCGAAGCGGAAGTTGATCTCCGCCTGGCCGGCCGTGGCCACCTCGTGGTGATGCCGTTCCACCTGCATGCCGCACTGCATCATGACCTTGACCATCTCGGACCGGATGTCCTGCTGGCTGTCGGTGGGAGGCACCGGGAAGTAGCCCTGCTTGTTGCGGATCTTGTAACCCAGGTTGGGCTCGCTGTTGCGCCCGGTGTTCCAGACGCCCTCTTCCGAGTCGATGAAGTAGTAGCCGTGGTGCTGGTTCTGATCGAAGCGGATGTCGTCGAAGATGAAGAACTCCAGCTCCGGCCCGAAGAAGGCCCGGTCCGCCACTCCGGTCGCCTTGACGTACTCCTCAGCCTTCCGGGCGATGTAACGCGGATCCCGGTCGAACCGCTTCCCGTTCGGCTCCAGCACGTCGCAGGTCAGGCTCAGCGTCGGCACCGCCATGAACGGGTCGATGAAGGCCGTGGCCGGGTCGGGAAGCATCACCATGTCGCTCTCCTCGATGCTGCGGAAGCCCTGCACGCTCGACCCGTCAAAGGCGACGCCGCTCTCGAACACGGCCTCCGTGAGCTGGTCGGCCGGGACCGTGATGTGCTGCCAGCGGCCGGGCACATCCACGATCTTCAGGTCGACCATCTCGATGTTCTTTTCCTTTATGAGTTTCAAGACGTCGCTCGCATTCATCTTGCATCGCCGCCTGCCCTCGCACCTCGCTGTGACGAGGGCGCCGGGCGGCCCCTCCTTCCCAAAAGAGATCCCACAGAAAACTCCCCCACAAGCTCCTTCGCCACGAACCCTGCACGCCCTCTGGTCCGCTCCCACCCCCGCTGCCTGTAAGCCGCCTGTCATATTTATTGCGAGCAGCTTGCCAAACGGTACTGTACCAGCATTGGCGAGCGCCGTCAATAACATTTTGTTAGGATTCATGACGAATTTTGCTCCGAACCCCCCTGCAGGGCGCCGTCCCGCCAGAAAAGCATCTGTCATCTTTCTTGTCAGGACTCTTGACGGGGGTACACCTTCTTTGGTAAAGTACTTTACAAGCGGCTGTGCCGCCGGGGCACGCGATCCCGGCATGGTCGCTTCGGCAACAGCAAACCCGGGAACGAAGGGGTTCCCGAACGGGGCAAGGGCGCCTGGCCCCGGCCGCCGCTGTCTCGCGGCAGGCCGGCGGCGGGCGCCCTGCGCGCGTCAAGGGGGTGATGGCGCGGCAAAGTGGGATGTCGGGAAGCGATGCCAATGAGACGTCAAAGGAGGTAAGGGAGAAATGTTTACAAACGGCGCGCGCAAGGCAGGCTCTCTCCTCGCCGCCTCGCTCTTCACGTTGGCCCTGGCGGCACCGGCTCTTGCGGAGGAAACCAAGCCCGCCGTCGATTCCGGTGACACCGCCTGGCTCTTGACCTCCACCGCCCTGGTCATGCTCATGACGGCCCCCGGGCTGGCATTCTTTCAGCCAGCGCAACGTCCTGTCGACCATCATGCACAGCTTCATCGTCCTGGCCCTCATCAGTGCGCAGTGGGTGCTGTGGGGTTACAGCCTCTCCTTCGGCACCGACGTCAGCGGCATCATCGGTGCTCTGGATTACCTCGGATTCCGCGGGGTGGGACAGGACCCGAGCGGCACGGCCACCATTCCGCACCTGGCTTTCGCCATGTTCCAGGCCATGTTCGCCGTCATAACGGTGGCGCTCATCAGCGGGGCCTTCGCCGAGCGCATGAGGTTCTCGGCCTTCCTCATCTTCAGCCTGCTCTGGGCCACGCTGGTCTATGACCCCCTGGCTCACTGGGTGTGGGGGGGTGGGTGGCTCATGAAGCTCGCGGCGCTGGACTTCGCCGGTGGCACGGTGGTGCATATCAGCTCGGGCGTCTCCGCCCTCGTGGCGGCGCTGATCATCGGCAGGCGCATCTCCTACCCGGCCCGGGTGCTCCCGCCCCATAACCTGCCTTTCACAGTGCTCGGGGCATCACTCCTGTGGTTCGGCTTTTTCGGGTTCAACGCCGGCAGCGCGCTCACGTCGGGCGGTCTGGCAGCCCTGGCGTTCGCGGTGACCAACACCGCCACCGCCGTAGCCGCCCTCATGTGGGCGCTCATCGAGTGGGCCCACCGCGGCAAGCCGACCATCCTCGGCGCCGCCACCGGCGCGGTGGCCGGCCTCGTCGCCATCACGCCGGCTTCCGGGTACGTGAGCGTCCTATCGTCCGTGGCCATAGGTGTGGGTGCAGGGGCCGTCTGCTACCTGGGGGTCAACGCCTTGAAGTCCCGCCTCGGCTATGACGACTCCCTCGACGTCTTCGGCGTGCATGGGCTTGGCGGCACATGGGGAGCTATCGCCACCGGCATCTTCGCCAGCAAGGCCGTCAACCCCGCCGGCGACGACGGGCTGCTCTTCGGCAATCACGCCCAACTGGTGGAACAACTGGCGGGGGTGGCCGCCGCCTGGGCTCTGGCCG
>JBBITQ010000045.1:3413-8051 GCA_037440685.1 Clostridiales bacterium | reverse complement strand
TTGAGAAGGCCCACCCCGAGGTCTTCAATGTGCTCCTGCAGATCCTGGAGGAGGGGCGGCTCACCGAGGCCAAAGGCCGCACGGTCGACTTCCGCAATACCGTGGTCATCATGACCTCCAACGTGGGCGCCGAGATGCTCAAGAAGCGCAGCCAGCTCGGCTTCCGGCCGGCGGCGGACGAGGCGGGCGAGTACAAGTCCATGAAGGATAAGCTCATGGACGAGGTCAAGAAGGTGTTTCGGCCCGAGTTCCTGAACCGGATCGACGAGATCATCGTCTTCCACGGCCTGACGCGCGAGAACCTGCGCCAGATCGTGGACCTGATGCTGCAGCGGGTGGCCAAGCGCCTGGAGGAGAACCGGCTCACCCTTGAGGTGAGCGAGAAGGCCAAGGAGATCCTGGTGGACGAGGGGTACAACCCCGAGTTTGGCGCCCGGCCGCTCAGGCGCGCCATCACGCGCCTGGTGGAGGACCCGCTGTCCGAGGAGATGCTGCGCGGCACCTTCCAGGAGGGCGACACGGTGTACGTGGACGCCAACGAGGAGGGTAAGCTGGTCTTCACCAGGAAAGAGACGCCGGTCAAGGCGCAGAAGTAGCCGTGAGGCCCAGGACGCGCTTCGTCTGCCAGGAGTGCGGCTACGACACCCCCCGCTGGCTCGGGCGCTGCCCGGGGTGCGGGGCGTGGAACAGGTTCGCGGAGGAGCGGGCGCCCGCCCCCCTGGGGGCGGGTGGCCGGCCCGTCGAGGGGACGGCGGAAGCCGTCCCCTTGTCCTGCGTCGCCGCCCTTTCGCACCGGCGCCTGAGCACGGGTGTGGACGAGCTGGATCGCGTGCTGGGCGGCGGCCTGGTGGAGGGCGCGCTCGTCCTCCTGGGCGGCGACCCGGGCATCGGCAAGTCCACCCTACTCCTCCAGGTGTGCCTGCGGGTGGCGTCCCGCGACAGCGGGCCCGTCCTGTACGTCACCGGCGAGGAATCGGCCCAGCAGGTGAAGCTGCGGGCCGACCGGCTCGCGGAAGGCGCGCCGGGGCTGCCGCCGAACCTCTTCATCCTCACCGCATGCGAGGTGGCGGCCGTGGAACGGGCCGCGGAGTCCCTGGCGCCGTGCCTGGCGGTCGTCGATTCCATACAGACCATGGCCGTTGCTGAGCTGGAGAGCGCCCCCGGCAGCGTGAGCCAGGTGCGGGAGAGCGCCGCCCGCATCATGCGCCTCTGCAAGGCGCGCGGCATGGCCGCGTTCCTGGTGGGCCACATCAACAAGGAAGGCGCCCTGGCGGGCCCCAAGGTGCTGGAGCACCTGGTGGACGCCGTCCTCTACCTGGAGGGCGACCGGCACTACGCCTACCGCATCCTGCGCGGGGTCAAGAACCGTTTCGGCTCCACCAGGGAGATCGGCGTCTTCTCCATGGGGGACGGGGGCCTAGAGGAGGTGCCCAACCCGTCGGCGTTCTTCCTGGCCGAGCGTCCCGCCGGTACGGTGGGCTCCGCGGTGGTGGCCAGCCTGGAGGGGTCCCGCCCGGTGCTGGTGGAGGTGCAGGCCCTCCTCACCGGGCCCAACCCGGGCACCGCCCGGCGCACCGTGACGGGGCTGGACCACAACCGGGTGGCGCTCCTCCTGGCGGTGCTGGAGAAGCGGGTGGGGTTCGCCCTGGGGAACCACGACGCCTACGTCAAAGTGGTCGGCGGCCTGCGTCTGGACGAGCCTGCGGTGGATCTAGGCCTCGCCGTGGCCCTGGCCTCCGCCTTCCGGGACCGGCCCGTGGACCCCGGCCTGGTGGTGGCGGGAGAGGTGGGGCTCGGCGGCGAGGTCCGGGCCGTGGCGCGCGCGGAGGAGCGGGTGCACGAGGCGGCGCGGCTGGGCTTCCGCCGCGTCGTCCTGCCGGAGCGCAACCGGCGATCCCTTCCGCCTCGGGTCGCCGCGGGAGGGGTGGAGCTGCACGGGGTCGAGACGATGGCTCAGGCCATCGAAGTCGCCCTCTTGGGATGATTTGGTTATTTCCTTGAAGGGCTGGATTTGCCCCAATATAATAGCAGTGAAAGGGGGTGCCCGCAATGACAAGCGTCGCTTTTCGTTTGACGGCCGCCGTTCTCGGCACGGTCTCCGGCCTTTACGGCAGCGCGCGGCTGGGCGTAGCCCTCAGGGAGGTGGTGGGCTACGACCTCTTGGGGCGCTATCCCGGCGCCTTGCTGGTCCTCGGCGCCGCGACGGGCGGCTTGGTGGGCTTCTTCCTCGTGCCTGCACTCGTCCGCCAGGCGATCCAGTTCACCGGCTGGCTGCAGCATAGGCTCTTCCGCATCCCTGCTCAGGAGATAGTGGCGGGGGCTCTCGGACTCATAGTCGGTCTTCTCATCGCCTATCTGCTCCGGCCGGCGCTGGCGCCGCTGCCCCTCGTCGGGTACTACCTGCCCACGCTGGCCAGCCTGCTGCTGGGGTACCTGGGCTGGGTGGTCGCCGTGCACAAGCGCGACGACCTCCTCGGCCTGCTCCACATGCTGCCCCGGGTGGCGGGCAAGGAGAAGGGAGAGGCGGTGGAAGGCGGTTACAAGATCCTGGACACCAGCGCCATCATCGACGGCCGCATCGCCGACATCTGCCAGGCGGGATTCATCGACGGCACCCTCGTCATCCCGTCCTTCGTGCTGGACGAGCTGCGGCACATCGCCGATTCGGCCGATGTGCTCAAGCGCAACCGGGGGCGGCGGGGGCTTGACATCCTGAACCGGATCCAGAAGGAGTTGCAGGTCCCCGTGAAGATCCTCGACCGGGACAGCGCGGGACCTGGCGAGGTGGACGTTAAGCTCGTCAACCTCGCCCGCAGGTTGAACGCCAAGATCATCACCAACGACTTCAACCTCAACAAGGTGGCTGCCCTGCACGGCGTTCCGGTCCTGAACGTGAACGAGCTGGCCAACGCCCTGAAGCCGCTGGTCCTCCCCGGGGAGGAGATGACCGTCCAGGTCATTCGCGACGGCAAGGAGGCGGGCCAGGGCGTCGCCTACCTCGATGACGGCACGATGATCGTCGTGGACGGCGGGAAGCGTTACATCGGCGACAGGATCGGCGTCGAGGTGACGAGCGTGCTCCAGACGGCGGCCGGCCGCATGATCTTCGCCAAGCCGAAGGCGAACGCGGCGAGCGAGGCCAGGACCCCGGCCACGTCGAGCTGACATGGGCCGGGTCGAGGCGATCATCGCGGCGGGCGGGCGTGGCCGGCGGGTGGGGGCGGACCGCAACAAGCTGCTCCTCCCCCTCGCCGGCCGGCCTGTTCTGGCCCATACCCTCGAGGCGTTCGAGCGCGCTGCCTGTGTCGACAGGGTCGTGCTGGTGGCCGCGCCGCAGGACCTGGGGGCCTGCGCGGAGATCGTCGCCGGAGCGGGCTTCCGCAAGGTGGAGGCTATAGTCCCTGGCGGACCGGAGCGCCAGGACTCGGTGGCGCGCGGCCTGGACGCAGTCGGCCCCGATGTGGAGGTCGTGGTGGTGCACGACGGGGCGCGTCCCCTGGTGGCGGCCGAGACCATCCACGCCGCGGTGGAGGGTGCGCGCTGCTGGGGGGCGGTGGTGGCGGCCCTGCCGGTCCGCGACACCATCAAGGTCGTCGACTCTGCATGCGCGGTCGTCTCCACGCCGGAGCGGGACCGGCTGTGGGCGGCGCAGACGCCCCAGGCCTTCCAGGCGCCGGTGCTGCGCGAGGCCTTTGCCTGGGCGGCGCGGAGCGGCCATCGCGGCACGGACGAGGCGTCCCTGGTGGAGGCCGCGGGGGGACGGGTGATGGTGATCCCCGGCCGGGAGGACAACATCAAGATCACCACCCCTGCCGATTTCCTCGTGGCGGAGGCCTTTCTCGCCTCGCGGGGTGATGGCGCGCGCCCGGTGCCGCCCGTGAGCGTCGGTTTTGGCTTTGACGTCCACCGGCTGGTGGCGGGGCGGCCGCTGGTGCTGGGCGGGGTGGAGATCCCCTCTCCCTTGGGCCTGCTCGGCCACTCCGATGCCGACGTGCTCCTGCACGCCCTGATGGACGCCCTGCTAGGGGCTGCGGGTCTCGGGGACATCGGGCGTTGCTTCCCCGATACCGATGAGCGCTACCACGGCATCTCCAGCGTCGTGCTGCTGGAGCGGGTGGCCGAGATGCTGCGGCAGGCGGGCTGGCAGGCCATCCACGCCGACGCGACGGTGGTGGCCGAGAAGCCGAAGGTGGCCCCCTACGTTCCGGCCATGGCCGCCAAGGTGGCGGCCGTCCTGGGGATGCCAGAGGAGCGCGTCAACATCAAGGGCAAGACCACCGAGGGCCTGGGATTCCCGGGGCGGGGCGAGGGCATCGCCGCCTACGCCGTTGCGGTCCTGCGTAAGCTCTGAACCCTCGCCACGGGACCGCGCGGTTACGCGTGCCAGCCCTCGGCGCTCGTGATATGCTGGTCGTGTCGGTTCTCACTTTTACGCACGAGGCGGGACGGAGTTGGCTCTGCGCATCTACAATACGCTCAACAGACAAAAAGAGGTCTTCGTGCCCCGGGACCCCGGCCGCGTGGGGATGTACTTCTGCGGGCCGACGCCGTACAGCCACACTCACGTCGGCCACTTGCGCCCGGCCCTGACGGGCGACGTGATCGCCCGGTACCTGAAACACCTCGGTTACGAGGTCA
>JBBITQ010000045.1:0-3384 GCA_037440685.1 Clostridiales bacterium | reverse complement strand
CTTCACCGACATCGACGACAAGATCATCCAGCGTTCCCGGGAAGAGGGGGTAGCGCCCCTGGAGCTCAGCCGGCGGTACATCGGCGAGTACCTGCAGGTGATGGACGCCCTCGGCATCGACCAGGTGGACCTCTGGGTGAAGGTGACGGAGCACATCCCGGACATCGTGGAGATGATCCGGGTGCTGGAGCAGAAGGGGTTCGCCTACGCGGTCGACGGAGATGTCTATTACGATGTGACGCGCCTGCCCGATTACGGGAAGCTCTCGCGCCGCTCCCTGGAGGAGATGATCGCGGGGGCGCGGGTGGCCGTCGACGAGCGCAAGCGGCACCCCATGGATTTCGCCCTCTGGAAAGCGGCGAAGCCCGGCGAGCCTTCCTGGCCGAGCCCCTGGGGGCCGGGCCGCCCCGGCTGGCACATCGAGTGCTCCGCCATGAGCCTGAAGTACCTCGGCAACGGCTTCGACATCCACGGCGGGGGCGATGACCTCATATTCCCGCACCACGAGAACGAGATCGCCCAGTCCGAGGGCTACACCGGTCAGCCCCCCTTCGTCCGCTACTGGGTCCACAACGGCATGATCCAGATCAATCAGGAGAAGATGTCCAAGTCGCTGGGCAACTTCGTCACCGTGAGCGAGATCCTGGAGCGCTATTCCCCGCAGGCGGTACGCCTGTTCATGCTCTCCACCCACTACCGCAACCCTCTCAACTTCTCTTGGGACGCCTTGGAGGATGCCGCGCGCGCCTGGAACCGCCTGGAGAATGCCATCGCGGAGGCCACGGCGCTGGCGCCGGCCGGTGGGGACGGGGCGGGGGATGGCGGGGCCGCCGGGGAGGAGCCGCCGGGGGGCGCGGCGGAGGAGCTGCACCGCGCTATCGCCGAGGCCGAGCGTTCCTTCACCGCCGCCATGGACGACGACTTCAACACGGCACTGGCCCTGGCTTCCCTGTTCGACCTCGGCCGGGCGATCAACGCTTTCCTCAACAGTTCCCTGTCCCGCACGGAGGGCCCTTACCGGGCCCTGGTGGCCCGGGCCGGCCACGTTTTGGAGCGGCTTGCGGGCGTGCTGGGGCTGCGCCGCCGGGAACGCCGGGCGGGCCAGACGGCGGATGCCGGGCTCATCGCCGGCCTCGTGGAGCTGCTGGTGGAGCTCCGGCAGCAGGCCCGCCAGGAGAAGGACTGGCCGCGGGCCGATTTCATCCGCGACCGGTTGGCGGCCCTGGGGATCACCCTTGAGGATACCCCGCACGGCACGCGCTGGAGGAGGTGACCGCCCGTGGAGGTGAGGATACTCACCGCCACCGCCGAGCCCCTGCGGGTGATCTGGACGGCCGCGCGCACGTGCTACAGCACCCTCATGCCCCAGGAGTTGTGGGAGACGGCGCCGGCGCCGGAGGAGATGCTGCGCCTGGTGCGCAAGATCATCAATTCCCGGCACCACAGCGTCATCGAGCACTGTACCGTCACCTACGCGGTGTCCGGGGTTTCGCGCACCCTGCTGGCCCAGTACTCTCGCCATCGCGTCGGTATCAGCCTATCCGTGCAGTCCCAGCGATACGTCTCCGAGCGGTCGGAGAAGAACCAGGGGCTGTTCGGGGCGGTGACGCCGCCCACGGTGTCGGCGAACCCCGAGGCGGCACGGGTCTACCGGGAGACGCTCGAGGTGATCCAGCGTTCCTACGACACGCTTACGGATCTGGGCGTCCCCAAGGAGGACGCGCGGTTCGTCCTCCCCGGCGGGGCGGAGACCAACATGGTGACGACCCTGAACTACCGTTCTCTTCTCGACCTGTACCAGAAGAGGGTGGTCACGCCGGGGGCCCAGTGGGAGATCAAGGCGTTGGTGCGGCGCATGGCCGAGCTCCTGGTGGAGCGCGAGCCGTGGCTGGCTGAGTTCTTTGACCTGGCCGGCGAGGCTGCGGGATGAGGGCCGACCTCATCGGGGGCCGCAACCCGGTGCTCGAGGCGCTGCGCGCCGGGCGGCGGCTGCAGGTGATCATGGTAGCCCGGGGTGAGAAGCGCGGTTCCGTCCTGGAGATACTGCGCCTGGCCCGGGAGGCGGGGATCCCGGTCCAGGAGGTGTCGCGGGAGGAGCTGGACCGGCGCGCCGGGGAGCTCGCCCACCAGGGCGTCGTGGCAGTGGCCGCCCCCTGGCGGCCGGCGACTGTGGAGGCGGTACTGGAGGCCGCGCGGCGCCGTGGGCAGCCGGCGCTGGTGGTGGTGGCTGCGGAGGTTCAGGACCCCCGGAACCTGGGCGCGCTGATCCGTTGCGCCGAGGCCGCCGGCGCCCACGGGCTCATCATCCCGAGGCACCGCGCAGCCGGCGTCACCCCTGCCACGGTCAAGGCTTCCGCCGGAGCGGTGGAGTTCCTGCCCGTGGCCGAGGTGACCAACCTGGCCCGGTGCCTCGACGAGCTGAAGGGGATGGGCCTCTGGGTTTTCGGGGCCGATGCGGGCGGCGCGCTCCTCTACCACGAGGCGGACTGGCGGGTGCCCGCGGTCTTGGTGGTCGGTAGCGAGGGGCGGGGCATCCCGCGGCTGGTGCGCGAGAAATGCGACTTTCTGGTGCGCATCCCCATGTGGGGCAGGATAAACTCGTTGAACGTCGCCGCGGCGGCTGCGATTTTGCTGTTCGAGGCGGCGCGCCAGCGACATTCGGGCGGGTCCTCGGGCACGAGGGTTGACGGTTGACGATGGGAGCCAGTATAATTACTGCGTGTAGCAACCAATCCGTCGGTTTATGGTATTATACTGTGTCAAAATTCACATTTTTGCGTGTTAAAAGTCGAATCTTTTACTGCAAATGAGTGGCTTGCTTCCCTTTCTAACGTGTTTGCCGGGCGGCTTGGTTCGGCAAACGAGGAGGGTTAGTTGGTGAGCCTCAACCCCCAGGTTTTGTCCCCTTCCTTCGATCATCTCGTCGACGAGCAGGTAGTGGACATGGCCCGTAATGGAAACCACGCTGCCCTGGAATACCTGATAACGAAGTACAAGAACTTCGTGCGCGCCAAGGCGCGTTCCTACTTCCTCATCGGGGCGGATCGCGAGGACATCATCCAAGAGGGCATGATCGGCCTCTACAAGGCCATCCGCGACTTCCGCAGCGACAAGCTCACTTCCTTCCGCGCCTTCGCCGAATTGTGCGTGACGCGGCAGATCATCACGGCCATCAAGACGGCCACCCGCCAGAAGCATATTCCCCTGAATTCCTACGTATCCTTGAACAAGCCGATTTACGACGAGGACTCCGATCGGACCCTGATGGACGTCCTTTCGGGTACGAAGGTGAGCGATCCGGAGGAGTTGGTCATCAGCCGTGAGGAGTTCGGGGACATCGAGCAGAAGATGGGCGAACTGTTGAGCGACTTGGAGTGGCAGGTC
>JBBITQ010000044.1:0-8118 GCA_037440685.1 Clostridiales bacterium | reverse complement strand
AACAGGTGGTCGGAATGAATCGGAATGGGTGGTCGGTTTGCGTCGGAATCCGCAAGTATAAAGGGGCGCTGGAACACTGTCAAGATCCCCGAGTGCCTTACAAAGAGAGCACTCGCAACGGAAGCGTTGCCTCAAAAACAAAAAGTATCAAAGGTGATCCACCGGATGGGGATTACCTACTTCGTGTACTTGTCGGCCACCTTGGAAGCCCCGAACGACTCCGGCTTGATCTTGGCGTCGAAGCCGCTGCCCGTTATCATGCCGACCACTTCACGTATGAGTTCCTTGGTGTCACCATGGTGCCCCACGTCCAGATGGATCTCCACGTTGAGCTTGGCGTGGCCGTTTTGTGAAAGACGTTCGGCCAACCGGCTGGCAACCCCGAGGCTCAGCGAGGCCTCGTAGAAGATGCGCTGGCGCAGGCTCGTGATGTGCTGCTGCCTGCGGCGCTGGTAGTAGTACCGGGCCCCCTTCCCCTGACGGTGGACGATCACCGCGGTCACGAAGCAGATATCATCCCTGATCTGGGAGTCCGTACCAACGATGACTTTGTAGGAGTCTCCTGGGGATTCCTCCATGAAAGCCACGATGTCGTTGAACATCTGCTCGAACTTCATGGCCCCTTTTGTCGGGCTGACGAATTGCATTGTAGCCGCCCCTTGGCCCGCGCACATAGAGAGGTCCTAGATGCTACAGCCCCTCGTCAACAATTGTACAGCCGCCATCGCACCACACCCACCTTTGGCGAGAGGAAAAGCCGCGCCATTTTTTACCGCATCACCGCCGCGTTGAGAGGCGCTCGAACGCGGATGCCAGGGATCCGAACTCCTCCAAGGAAAGGGTTTCCCCGCGCCGGTAGCCGTCGATGCCCGCGAGGCGAAGGCTCTCGGCTATCAACTCGTCTCCGCACCCCAAGCCCGCATTGAGGGAGTTCCTGATGGACTTGCGCCTGTGGCCGAAGGCTGCCCGGACCAAGGCGAAAAAGGCCTGGGGTGGGGTGGCGACGGGTGGAACGTCGTAGGGTCGCAACCGTACGACGGCAGAACCGACTTTCGGGGGCGGGAGAAAGGCGGTCGCCGGCACCCGTGTGACGACCTCGGGGTGGGCGTAATAGTTGACGAGAACGGTGAAAGCCCCATACTCCTTCGTCCCGGGGCTCGCCGCCATACGCGCCGCCACCTCCTGCTGGACCATCAGGACGAGAAGTCGGAAGGGCGCCGCTCCTGAACTCGGGTCGCGTCCGAACTCCAAGAGCCTGGCCACCACAGGGCCAGTCACGTAATAGGGGAGGTTGGCCACCACTTTCCACGGGCCGGGCCCGGAACACAATCGGCCCAGATCCACCGCCATAATGTCGCCGAACTCCAGGCGCACGTTCGCGAACCCAACCACCGTCTCCTCCAGCACGGGCTGGAGGGCGCGGTCCAGCTCGACCGCCACCACCTCCGCCGCCTGCCGCGCCAGTTCTCTGGTGAGCGTACCCAGGCCGGGTCCGACCTCGAGCACCGAGTCCCGGCCGGTGAGTTCAGCCACCCGGACCACCTTCTGCAGGATGTTGTAATCCACCAGGAAGTGCTGGCCCAGTTTGCGGTTGGGACGCACGGAGTGGCGGCGGAGCAGGGCCTTCACCTGGCTGGGGGCCGTAAGGTTCACCGCTATGGGCGGCTCACCCATCACGCCCACCATCCCCTCCGGACCGGCCATTGAGACGGAAGAGGCGTCTGGCGTTGGCGGCAGTCGCGGCCGCCACTTCGGCGTAGCTCAGCCCCCGCAGGCGCGCGATCTCCTCTACCACCAGGACTACCCGCGCCGGCTCGTTGCGCTGCCCACGGTAGGGATGAGGGCTGAGGAACGGGCAGTCCGTCTCCACCAGTAAGCGGTCGAGGGGGACGCGGCTCGCCACCTCCTTGGTGGTTTGGGCATTCCGAAACGTCACCGGCCCGGCGAGCGACAGGTGGAAGCCGAGGGACAAGCACTGCTCGGCCACGCGCACGTCCCCAGAGAAGCAATGCATCACGCCACCCGCAAGGCAGGCGCCCTCCTCCCTCAGGATGTCCAGGACATCATCGTAGGCCTCGCGGGCATGGACGATGACGGGCAGGCCAGCCTCGACAGCCATGCGTATCTGCCTGCGGAAGGCCTCCTGCTGCACCGCCCTCGGCGGGCGATCGTAGTGATAGTCGAGGCCGATCTCCCCTATAGCCACCACGCGCGGATGGCGCGCCAGGTCCGCCAGGAGCCTATATGCCTCTTCCGTGCCCCGAGCCGCCTCGTGGGGGTGGAGGCCCACGCTGGCATACACCCCGGGATACTGTTCCGCCAGGGCGACCGCCGCGCGCGAAGTCTCAACGTCGATCCCGATGGTTACGATTGCGGTCACTCCGGCCTGCCGGGCACGCTCCAGCACCGCCTCCCGGTCTTGGGCGAAGTCCGGGAAGTCCAGGTGGGCATGGGTGTCGACGATCACGCCTCCCCCTCCCCGGCTGGCACCTCTATGCGTGGGAACAGCGGTGCACCCCTCCTGACCGCCGTCCCGGCAGGCAATCCACCCCACCTCGCCGCCTCCGGCCAGCAGCTGTCCTCGATGTCGGCGTCCAAGCCCAGTTGATGCCACATCTGCCGGGGAACATCCGGCATGAAGGGAGAGAGCATGAGCGCCACCACCCGCTGGGCCTCCAGCACGCTGTACAACACGCTGCCCAGACGCCCACGCCGCGCCGGATCCCTGGCCAAATCCCAGGGCGCCGTCTCGTCTACGTATTTGTTTGCCCTTGCCACCAAGCGCATGATGGCCGCCAGGGCATCTGACAGCTCCAGCCGCTCCATGCACCCGCTGTATTCCACGACCACCGCCTCCGCCATGGTCCTCAGGACGCCATCGTCCTCGGCTGGGGACGGCTCCGGCACGATGCCGCCGCAGAACCGCTCCACCATAGCGGTAGTACGGGATAGCAGGTTGCCCAGGTCGTTGGCCAGGTCGGCATTATAGCGGCTGATGAGCGCCTCTTCGGAGTAGAACCCGTCAGCCCCGAAGGGTATCTCCCGCAACAGGAAGTAGCGCACCGCATCGACTCCGTAGCGATCCATGAGGACGTGCGGATCGATGACATTGCCCTTGGCTTTGGACATCTTCCCGCTCTCCAGCACCAGCCACCCATGTCCAAAAACCTGCTTCGGCAGGGGCAGATCCAGCGCCATTAGCAAGATGGGCCAGATGATCGTGTGAAAACGCACGATCTCCTTGCCCACCAAGTGGACGTCCGCGGGCCAGTACCGCGCAAACAGCGCCTGCTTCTCCGGGTCTTCGGAGCCGTAGCCGATAGCGGTGATGTAGTTGCTCAGGGCATCGACCCAAACGTAGATGACGTGCCGGGGATCGAACGGTACGGGAACCCCCCAGTCGAACGTGGTCCGGGAGACGCACAGGTCCTCCAGACCCTGTTGGATGAAATTCACCATCTCGTTCCTGCGGCTGGGGGGCTGGATGAACTCCGGATGCGCCTCGATGTGAGCCAGCAGCCGGTCGGCATAGCGGGAAAGGCGGAAGAAGTAGCTCTCCTCCCGTAGCCTTTCGAGGGGCTTGTCGTGATCCGGACAGCGGCCGTCCGGAAACTCCTGCACCTGGGTCTCGGTGTAGAACGCCTCGCAGTCCGCGCAATACCACCCTTCGTACTCGGACTTGTAGATATCCCCCTTGTCGTAAAGGCGTTGGAAGATCTTCTGCACCACGGTCGTATGCCTCCGCTCGGTGGTGCGGATGAAGTCGTCGTATGAGATGGCCAGCCGCTGCCAAAGCCTGAGGATGCCGGCCACGATGCCGTCTACGAATTCCTGCGGCGTCATCCCGGCGTTGAGGGCCTTGCGCTGGATTTTCTGGCCATGCTCGTCAGTGCCCGTGAGGAAGAACGTGTCGTCCCCGCACATCCGGTGATAGCGCGCCAGGGCGTCGGCGGCAACCGTCGTGTAGGCATGGCCTATGTGGAGCTTATCGCTGGGATAGTATATGGGTGTGGTTATGTAAAACTTGCGCCTGATAGTGAACATCCCCTTTCCCTTTGGCGTTTTCCTCTGTAATATTAGAATATCACGGAAATAAATCCCATTCAGTCGTCGCACACATTTTCGAATTTTTTTCGTATTGAACAGAAAAGAGGGGTTGACTATATCTGCCAGCCGTGGCTATAGTTCTCTTTAGAGTGTCGAACCATGTCGAAGGAGGGGGAAGGGGATGAAATCAACAGGAATCGTCCGAAAGGTCGACGAGCTGGGGCGGGTCGTGATTCCCATAGAACTGCGCCGCACCCTGGACATCGCGGAGAAAGACGCCCTTGAGATCTATGTCGACGGCGACAAGATCATCCTCCGCAAGTACGAGCCGGCATGCATCTTCTGCGGAGAAGCCAACGACGTCGAGAATTTCCGCGGCAAGAAGGTTTGCCGCCGTTGCATGAACGCACTCGTCACCCAGGTGGTATAGCCGTCGCCAACGGACCGCGGGGCGGGGGTCATTCCTCCGCCCCCTTACCCTCTTCACTCCATCCCGACACAACCAACACGAACTCCCCGCGCGGGGGGACGTTTGAGAAACGCTCCCACAGCTCCTGCAACGTACCGCGGACGACTTCTTCGTGGGCTTTTGTCAGCTCCCTCGCCACTGCCGCCGGCCGGGCCGGCCCCAAGGTCTCGGCCATGATGGCGAGCGTCTCCAACAGACGGTGGGGCGTCTCGTAGCAGACGATCGTCCAGGGGATACGTACCACAGAGCTCAGCAAGCGCCGGCGCGCTCCAGGCTTGCGGGGCAGAAAACCCAAGAAAAGAAACGGCGTCGGGGGGAGCCCCGCCACCAGCAATGCAGCAACGGCCGCGCAAGGGCCCGGCAAGGACACGACTGGAAACCCGGCGGCGATAACGGTGCGCACGAGGTGGAACCCGGGATCAGCGATCAACGGGGACCCGGCATCGCTCACCAGAGCTACGCTCCGTCCCGCCCCAAGCCACTCCAGTACCTGAGCCGACCGCATCCGTTCGTTGTGATCGTGGAAACTCACCAGGCGGGCCTGGATCCCGAAGTGCTGCAGGAGCTTGCGCGTTTCCCTGGTATCCTCGGCCAGCACCACGTCCGCCCTGCTCAACGTATCGAGAACCCGCAGGGTGACATCCCGCAGATTCCCGATGGGCGTGGCGCAGAGGTACAGTACGCCCCCTGCCGGGGGCTCGCCTTCACTCAGCTTTTCCGCGAACGCACGCACAATCGCTGCAGCCGGCTGTCCGCTGAGCCTCCGCAGTCGCTGCCCCTCCCCCGTCAGCCGCACGGCCGTTGCCGCAGGCCCCGGCGCCTTCCGCCTCGAAATGGAGGCAGCACATGAGCCGCCCGCAAAGACCAGAGATCTTGCCCGGGTTCAACGCCAGGTTCTGCTCTTTGGCCATGCGGATTGATACCGGCCGGAACTCGGAAAGAAAAGTGGTACAACAGAGAGGCCTTCCGCAAGGACCCAGCCCTCCCAGGAGGCGGGCTTCGTCCCTCACGCCGATCTGGCGGAGCTCAACCCGAGCCTTGAGGGTGCTCGCGAGCTCCCGCACCAGCTCACGGAAGTCGACTCGCCCCTCGGCCGTGAAATAGATGGTCACCTTGTTGCTGTCAAAGGCGTACTCCGCGTCGACTGGTTTAAGGTTCACGCCCAACTTGGCCGCCTTCTCCCGGCACACGCGCAGGGCGCGTTGCGCCTTCTGCTCGTTGGACCGCGCGCGCTCCAGGTCTTCCGGACTGGCTAGCCGCAGCACCCTCTTGAGTTCCTGGTCCGGCTCCCCGTCGACTTCGCGCGGACCGGACACCACCTGGCCGATCTCGATCCCGCGCACCGTCTCCACCACCACCCGGTCTCCCAAAACCAACTGAAGGGAACCGGCCGCAAAGTCGTACGTCTTGCCTGTCCACCGGAAGCGGACCCCTACGATCTTCTCCATAATTACACCATTCCTGTGCAAAAATCGGCTTAGGCGCCGGCCTAAATTATAGCTTTGCACATTTCAGCGTGCAATTGTTGCAACAGAACCTCCCAGACAAGGCGCCGGTTGCCGTTCGCCTCGAACGCGCGGCGCGCCTGTTGGAGAGCGCGTAACCAAGCGTGAAACACGGGGGCACGGCCGGCTTCTACCGTATTTGCGGCAGGTGCTCCTAGAACGAGGAGGTCATCGCCTCCCCCGAAAGCAGAGATCAGCAAGTCTCGGCAGCCCCACGACAGCCAGTCCAGGGCCTCTAACGGCGAAGCATGGCCTTCACCCCAGGCGTCGATCTCTTCGGCGAGGCGTAGGAGTCGGGACCAGGAACAAACTGGATCCAACACCTCCGTCATCACCTTTTGCACCAGTTCCCTAGCCGCGGCGAGCACCGCCGTTTGGGCCAAGCGATGTGCCACGCCTGGGTTCCCCCGCGCCAAAACGGATAAGCGGCGCGCTTCCCGCTCATCCACCACCATGCTGGCCATCAGATACCTTGCCAGCTCTCCGGAAGGGACGGGGCGGAAAGGCATGAGCTGGCAGCGCGAACGCACCGTGGGCAACAGGGCATCGGGGTTGTCCGTCAACAGGATGAAGAGGACGTGCTCCGGGGGATCCTCGAGGACCTTGAGCAAACCGTTCGCTGCTTCCTCCGTCAGTTTCTCAGCCTCACGGATGATGAAGACCTTCCTCATTCCGGCGAAAGGTCGCAGCGCAGCCTGCCGGATGACGTCCCTGACCTGTTCGATCCTGATACTCGTAGGGGAAGGGACTATCCAGCAGAGGTCGGGGTGGGTTTGGGTCTCGATCTGCCGGCAGTCCCGGCAAGCCCCGCAAGGGTCGCTGCCTTCGCTCGGCGTGCGGCAGTTCACGGCTTGAGCCAGGGCCATGGCCATGTCCGCTTTGCCAAGCCCCCGTTCCCCGCAAAAAAGGTAAGCGTGGGCGAGCGCCCCCCGCGCCACCGCCCGTCGGAGGGCGACCTTCACGTGGTCTTGCCCGACTACGCGTTCAAAGGCCATGGCGGCTCCTCTCCGCGGCTCCGCATGTGAACCAGCGCCGGCGTCACGCCACCACAACGAGCTCGGCGCATACTGAGAGAGAGAAGGGCTCTAAAGAATCGTCTTGCCCAACGCCGATGCCACCAACCCCACGGCGAGGACCGCTGTCCTGTTACCCTGGTCGAGGATGGGATTGACCTCCGTCAGCTCCAATGAGACCATGCGCCGCGACTCGGCGATGATCTCCATCGCCAGATGCGCTTCGCGGTAGGTGAGGCCCCCCGGAACGGGAGTACCCACTCCGGGGGCGTAGCCGGGGTCCACGACGTCCAGGTCCATGGTGACGTGAACACCCTCCCGGCCCCCGTCGCTGGCGATCTCGATCGCCTTGCGCATTACCGCGGCAATGCCCATCTCGTCCACGTCCTTCATGGTGAACACCCTCACACCCGCGTGCCGCAGCGCCTCTTTCTCGCCAGGATCCAGGTCGCGCACCCCCACCAGGACCGTCCGCTCCTCGCACACTTTGGGGGCAATGCCGCAACACTGCACCAGCTTCACGTGCCCGCGGCCCACAATTGCGGCCAGAGGCATCCCGTGCACGCTCCCGCTTGGGGTCGTCTCGGGGGTGTTGAAGTCGCCATGGGCATCCAGCCAAATCACACCGAGGTCCGGTCTGGCACGCACCAAGCCCCCGACCGTACCGATGGCCACGCTATGATCGCCCCCCAGGACTATCGGCAACCGACCACCTCTGACCGCGTCCTCCACCCAGCGGGCCAGTTCCTCGCACACCTGCACGATCTCATCGAGAAACTTCGCGCGCGGATCCCCAACGGTGCGCGTCTCCCGGATAGCCACCGGGATATTGCCGAGGTCCACCACGTCGTGGCCTAACTCGCGCAGGGCTTCCCCCAACCCTGCATAACGGATGGCACTCGGGCCCATGTCGGTACCCCGTCGCCGGCCGCCCAGATCCATCGGCACCCCAATGACCGCGACCCTCACCGATTCTCCTATTCCCCCTTCTCCCCCGCCATTTATAAAATTACCAGCTCCTGCCGCATTGCGCCAGCAAAAAGGCCGCGCGTGGATGCGCGGCCTCGATGAGGCTCCGGCGGCG
>JBBITQ010000043.1:5556-8243 GCA_037440685.1 Clostridiales bacterium | reverse complement strand
CCAGGTTGTAGACGTTGTTGGACCAGTTCTGGATGGTGGTGTAGCGGCAGGTGGCGCCCGCCTTGACGACGATCTCCACCACGGCGCTGTGGAGGGAGTCGCTGGAGTAGATGGGCGCGCTGCAGCCCTCCACGTAGTGGACGGAACTCCCCGGCTCGCAGACGATCAGGGTGCGCTCGAACTGGCCCATGTTCTTGGCGTTGATGCGGAAGTAGGCCTGCAGGGGGATCTCCACCTTCACCCCTGCCGGGACCCAGATGAAGCTGCCGCCGCTCCACACGGCGCTGTTCAAGGCGGCGAACTTGTTGTCGGCCGGGGGTACCACGGTGCCGAAGTACTGGCGCACCAGCTCGGGGTGCTCCCGCACCGCCGAGTCGGTGTCCAGGAAGACGACCCCCTGGGCCTCCAGGTCCTTGCGGATGCTGTGGTAGACCACCTCGGACTCATATTGGGTGGCAACGCCTGCCAGATACTCCCGCTCCCACCTGGGGATGCCCAGCTTCTCGAAGGTGTCGCGGATGGTGTCGGGCACCTCTTCCCACGTGGTCCCGGTGCGGTCGGTGGGGCGGACGTAGTAGTGGTACTCGTCGAAGTCGACGGCCGAGAGGTCCGCCCCCCAGTTGGGCATGGGCAGGCGCTCAAACGTCTCCAGCGCCCTCAGCCGGAACTCCCGCATCCAGCCGGGCTCCTTCTTGAAGGCGGAGATGGCCTCGACCACCTCGCGGTTCAGGCCCTTTGCCGCTTTGAAGACGTATCTCTCCGGGTCGCGGAAGCCGTACCTGTACTCGCCGGGCAGTACTGCCTCGGCGGGCGACCCTTCCCCTGCTCTCCTCTCCGCGTCGGCCATCTCGATCCCTCCCCAGCAGCTTATGCCGGGCCCTCCCATCCGCCCTGGGACGGGCGCCTCCCCGCCCGTCAGCAGGCGTGGGGCCGGCCCCCGCCGTCGCCGGGCCGGCGCGCGCCGTCAGCCTCGCCGTCGCTGCCCGCCGCGGCCGATTCCCCGCCGGCCGCGCGCCGGCGCAGCCCTTCCTCCAGCACGTGCCACGCCAGGGCGGCGCACTTGACCCGCACCGGGTACTTGGTTACGCCCTGCAGCGCCTGGGCCTCGCCGAGCGCCCGGTAGTCCCCCTGCTCGCCCCGCATCATGGCCAGGAAACAGTCGATCAGGCGGCGGGCCTCCTCCAGATTCTTGCCCTGGACGAGCTGGGTCATCATGGAGGCGGAGGCCTGGCTGATGGAGCAGCCCTGGCCGCTGAAGCGGATGTCCCGCACCGTGTCGCCCTCGAGGGCGGCGTCCACCCGGATCACGTCGCCGCAGACGGGGTTCTTCAGCTCGAAGGAGACGTCGGCGTCCGCGATGGTGCCCCGGTTCCGCGGGCGGCCGTAATGGTCCATGATCACTTCCTGGTACAGGTCAGCGAGCGACATGCCGGAAAAACTCCTTCGTCTTGACGAGAGCCGCGGCGAGGCGGTCGACGTCCTCTTCCGTGTTGTACACGTAGAAGCTGGCCCGGTTGGTGGCCGGCACCTCCAGCCACTCCATGAGCGGCTGCGCGCAGTGGTGGCCCGCCCTGATGGCCACGCCTTCCTCGTTGAGTATGGTGGCCACGTCGTGGGGATGTATCCCGGCCAGGTTGAAGGCCACCAGCCCGCTCCGTGGCGGCGGCGGGCCGTACACCTCCACGCCCTCGATGGCGGCCAGGCGGTCCATGGCGTAGCGGACCAGGCGCTGCTCGTGGGCGAACACCTGATCCATGCCCAGGTTCTCCAGGTAATCCACCGCCGCGCCCAGGCCGATGGCCCCGGCGATGTTGGGGGTCCCGGCCTCGAACTTGTAGGGGAGCTCCGCCCAGGTGGCGCAGTCCAGGTGCACCTCGCCGATCATGTCGCCGCCGAAGAGGAACGGCTCCATCTCCTCGAGCAGCGCGCGCCGCCCCCACAGGGCGCCGATGCCGGTCGGTCCGAGCATCTTGTGGCCCGAGAAGGCGAAGAAGTCGCACCCGATGGCCTTCACGTCCACCGGCATGTGGGGGGCGCTCTGCGCGCCGTCCACCAGGGTCACGGCGCCGGCGGCGCGGGCCAGCCGGCAGATCTCCTCCACGGGGTTGATGGTGCCCAGCACGTTCGAGGCGTGGGTGACCGCCACGAGCCGGGTGCGCTCACCCAGGAGGGCGCGGAAGCTGTCCATGTCCAGGCGGCCGTCGGGCGTGAGGTCCACGAAGCGCAGCCTGGCGCCGGTCGTCAGTGCCGCCTGCTGCCACGGGACGAGGTTGCTGTGGTGCTCGAGCGGCGTGCATATGATCTCGTCCCCCGGGCGGAGCCGCCGCCGCGCCCAGGCGTAGGCCACCAGGTTGATGGCCTCGGTGGCGTTGCGGGTGAAGATCAGCTCCTCGGGCGCCGGCGCCCCGATGAAGCGCGCCACGCGCGCCCGGGCGCCTTCATACATCTCCGTGGCCCGCTCGCCCAGGGCGTGGATGGCGCGGTGCACGTTGGCGTTGGCGGTGGCGTAGAAGGAGGTGACAGCCTCGATCACCTGCCGCGGGCGCTGCGAGGTGGCCGCGCTGTCCAGGTAGACCAGAGGCTTGCCGTTCACCTGCTGCGCGAAGATGGGGAAATCCCGCCGGATCGCCGTCGCGTCCATCGACACCGCCTCCATCACCTTGCCCCCAGCTTCTCGTCCGAGATAG
>JBBITQ010000043.1:0-5546 GCA_037440685.1 Clostridiales bacterium | reverse complement strand
CGCACGGCGTCCAGGGGTATCTGCTCCAGGAGCGGCCGGAAGAACCCGTGCACCATCATGCGCCGGGCCGAATCCTCGTCTATGCCCCGGCTCATCAGGTAGAAGAGCGGTTCGCCGTCCAGGGGCGCAGCCGCGGCGGCGTGGCTGGCGGCCACGTCGTTTTCGTCGATAAAGAGGCCGGGTATGGTGTCCGCCCGGGCGGCGCGCGAGAGGAGCAGCGCGCGTTGCTTCTGGGACATGGCGGCGCCCTTCGCCCCCCGCAGGATGTGGCCGAGCCCCCGGTACACGGCCCGCGCCTCCCCACTCACGGCGCCGCGGGCGACGATCTCGCTCTCCGTGCGCCCGGCGCGGTGCACCGCCCCGGCGGTGACGTCGATGTGCTGGTGCTCGGCGGCGTAATACGCGACTGCGGTGCGCGTCACCGCCCCCTCCTCCTCCAGGGCGGCGTGGGTCTCCGACCGCACCAGCCGCCCGCCGAACTCCCCCGCGAACTGGTCCACGCGGCTTTCCCGCCCCGCGCGGGCCCTGCGGAAGGAGAAGCTCCACATGGCGGGAGCGAGCCCCTGCAGGGCGCCGTAGCGGACCCGGGCGCCGGGGGCGGCAAAGATCTCGACCACGCCGCAGTGGAGGGCGGCCGTCGCGCCGCCGGCGCTGGCGCGCCCGGGTAACGGCGGGGTCTCGGTCGAGATCACGGTCTCCACGCACGAGACGCTGCTCCCCGCCTCCGCCACCACCAGCGTGCGGTGGAGTGCCGCGGGCGCGCCGGCACAGCACACGGTGGACCACAGCGGCAGCCTCACCTCCACGCCGGCGGGGACGTAGACGAAGAGGCCGCTCTGCCAGAGGGCGGCGTTGAGGGCCGCGAACTTGGACTCCTCGGCCGGGATGAGGGCGCCCAGGTGGCGGCCGACCAGGTCGGGGTAAGCGCTGGCGGCGGTGAGGAGGTCGGTGAAGATGACGCCCTGCTCCGCCGCTTCGCTGGCCAGGGTGTGATGCGCCACGGCCGGTGGCGTCTGGACCAAGTGCCCCGCCGTGCCGGCTGGCTCGCCAGGGGACCCGGCCGGGACGGGCGGGACGGCATCGGCGTCCTCTTCCCGTTGGGTGGAGAGGAGGGCGTCCAGGTCCAGGCCGGCCAGGCTGGTGCGCCGCCATGCCTCGTCCCTCGGGCCGGGCATGGGGGTCCGCAGGTAGACCTCCCAGGCGCGGGCCCGCATGCGGCGGAGCCATTCC
This sequence comes from Clostridiales bacterium, assembly GCA_037440685.1. GTDB lineage: Bacteria > Bacillota > Sulfobacillia > DYIH01 > JBBITQ01 > JBBITQ01. The sequence continues at coordinate 4,316 of JBBITQ010000043.1, read as the reverse complement.
GGTCCCTCTTCCAGGATGGCCGCGACGGCCGCAGGGACGTGTCGGGTGATGCTTGCGGCCCTGTTCATCCTAGACCCCCCCGGCGCCGGCGGGACGCCCCGACGCCGGCGCCGCCGCTGCCGCCGGGCCTTCCCGCAGCCAGTCGTAGCCCTTCTCCTCCAGCTCCAGGGCCAGCTCCGGGCCCCCGGAGCGCGCGATGCGGCCGTCGATCAGGACGTGGACCGCGTCCGGCACCACGTACTGGAGGATGCGGTTGTAGTGGGTGATGACGAGGGCGCCGAAGCCCGGTCCGCGCATGGCGTTGATCCCCCGGGCCACCACGCGGATGGCGTCCACGTCCAGCCCGGAGTCGGGTTCGTCCAGGACGGCGATCTTGGGTTGGAGGAGGAGCATCTGGAGCATCTCCGCGCGCTTCTTCTCCCCGCCGGAGAACCCCTCGTTCAGGTAGCGGCGGGCGAACGATTCGTCCATCTCGAGGAGAGCCATCTTCTCCAGCATCACCTGGCGGAAGTCCCAGGCCGACAGCTCCTCGCCCCGGACGGCGTTGACCGCCTGGCGGAGGAAGTTGGCCATCGTCACGCCCGGAACCTCGGTGGGGTACTGGAAGGCGAGGAACAGGCCGGCCCGCGCCCGCTGGTCCGGTGGCAGGCCGGTGAGTTCGTCCCCGTCGAGCCGGATGCTGCCGCGGTCTACCCTGTACCGGGGATGGCCCATGAGGGTGAAGGAGAGGGTCGTCTTCCCGGAGCCGTTCGGGCCCATCAGGGCGTGGATCTCACCTCCGTTGACGGTGAGGGTGAGCCCCTTGAGGATGGGCTTCCCGTTCACGCTGACGTGGAGGTCCTCGATCTCCAGGCGGCTGGCTCCCGGCATCTCGCGCTCGCTCCTTCGCTCTTTTGCTGGCCTCCTGGCGCCGGCGGAGGCGCCGTGCGCCCCTCACGCGGGGGTCATCCCCGGGCCGTGAGGCGGTGCAGCAGGGGTTCGTCGACAAGGCGGCCGCACCCTGGCATCATTATATTTGCAAGGTTTGCACCGTGCAAATGGGGCTAACCGGGTCACTGTTTCAGATTCGCGCTATAATGAAGTTTGCGGGGAGGTGATGGCCGTGGCCAAGGACCCGCTCAAGATCGGGGCTGTGCTGGGCGATCCGACGCGCTTCTCCATCTATCAGTATCTGGCCACCTCGGGGGTGGGGGCCGTCTCCGCCCAGGACATCGCAAACCGCTTCGGCTTGCACCCCAACGTGGCGCGGATGCACCTGAACAAGCTCAAGGAGATCGGCCTCCTCGTGGCGCGGCCGGAGAAGACGGGCAGGGGCGGGCGTCCTTCGTTTGTGTACGCCCTCTCCGGGGAGTCGGTGAGCCTGAACCTGCCGCCGCGCGAGTACCGGCTCCTGGCGGAGCTGCTCTGCCGCGCCCTGGCCCTCCTGGGGGACGAGGGGCTGGTGGCGCTGGAGGAGGTGGGCCGCAACTACGGCCGGCAACTGGCGGACCAGGTCTATTCCCAGCTCGAGGTGCCGCCGGAAGAGGTGCCGGTGGAGCAACTCCTGGTGGCGGCCGCCCAGGTCCTCTCCCAGCAGGGGCTGGAGGCCGAGGTGGTGCGCGACGGCGGCGTCTCCGCCACCCTGACGCTCCACAACTGCAGCTTCGAGGAAGTGGCCGCCCGCTATCCGAAGTTCATCTGCCACCTCTGCCGCGGGCTCGTGCAGGGCGTGCTGGAGGCGCACCTGGCAGTCGCCCACGTCCGGGGCGGCGAGTCCATCGCCTACGGCGCCCGCCAGTGCGCCTACGTGGCCGAGCCGGTCGGCCTCTCCCGCCGCCGCTGAGGGCCGCCTTCCATGCCGGGATTGTGCGAGCAGCCCTACGTGACTGCCGGCTGGATCCATGGAGGCGCAACTAGACGGTATTCACCGTGTACCGTAAGTCTTACCGCCTGTTGTGGTGCCGCAAATACTGCTCAAAGAGCAATTCCTTAAGCGCGGCGCCGAAAACGGGGTCGTCCACAACTCGCTTGTACAGCTCGAAATTCGAATCTACGATCTCCTGGACAAGTTGGTCCACCTTCTGATCGAAGGTCAGGCGCACGTTCTCCGGGGCATTCACCCTGGCGCTGGCCTCCAGGGCGGGATCGTCTGCGAGCCGTTCCATCATGTGGGCCAGCGTCAGCCGGTGCTCGGGCCCGAGGTTGAGGCCGAAGCGCTCGTTCAGTTCGGCGATGATGCGCGAGAGCGGCTCCAGCTCCTCGGGCGCCACCTCGTAGCGCCCCTTGCTACCTTGCGGGTCCAGCACTCCGGCCTTTCGGTCGAGCGCGATCCGGCCGCTGCCCGTCTGCTGAAGCCGGTACGATTCAATGTCTATATTTTGCTGCACCTCCCGCGGCAGCGCATCGCGGTCACCGGGCAGGAGCCGCCGCAGATGGCGGGCGAAGACGTAGAGCTTCTCAAGGTCTGCGTCGGTGAAGCTCATCACCTGGGAGAGGAAAGCGTAGAGCCGGACGTAGTCCGTGAGCTGCCCGCGGAAGTCGTGGCGCTCTTCCCGAGTCAGTTCTTGGAACCGGGCGACCACCGGGGACAGGGCGGCATATAGCCGGTCCTGGGTGGCCTTGCGATCAAAGTAGACCCTGGCGAAGGCGTCCACGTCCGCCTCGGTGAAGATGCCAAAGCCCGCCAGGCGGAGAGGGTCTGCACGGCGTTGACCCCGCCCAGCTTCTTGTCCACGTACATCGTGTGGAGAAGGGGCTGGTCGAAGCCGGTCTGGAACTTGTTGGCCACGATCAGGAAGCGGTACTCCGGCCGCTCGAAGGCCCTGGCCGTCTGGGCCTCCGGGAAGCCGTTCATCCCCGCCTCGGTGTACGGTTGGCCTTCGTCCTGGACCGTTCCGGAGAAGGCAACCAGCGCCTTGAAGGGATATCCGCGCTCGGCCAGGTACCGATCGAAAGCCAGCTTGTAGCGCACGGCATGCAAGCGGGAGCGGGTGACAACCATCGCCTTCGCTTTGCCGCCGATCTCGTTCTGCACCTGAGCGGCGAAGTGCTCCACCATCACCCGCACCTTCTCCCTGATGGCATGGGGGTGGAGGTCAACGAAGGCCTTGAGCAGGTACTCGGCCTTCCTCTTGTCGTAGCGGGGATCCTCCGCGATCTTCTTCAAGAGCCGCCAGTAGGACTTGTAAGTGGTGTAGTTGGCCAGCACGTCCATGATGAAACCCTCTTCGATGGCCTGCCGCATGCTGCAAAGGTGGAACGGCTCGAATTTCCCGTCCGCCCGGCGGGTGCCGAAGAGTTCGAGCGTCCTCGGCTTGGGCGTGGCGGTGAAGGCAAAGAGGGAGAGATTCGGCTGCCGGCCGCGCTTGCGCGCCTCCGCCAGGACCAGGTCATTTAGCTCTTCCTCGGCCGTGCCCACCTCCGCCTCCTCGCGCTCCGCCTCTTCCAAGGAGCGTGCCCGGAGCACGGCCTTGAGGCTCTTGCTGCTCTCGCCCGACTGGGAGGAGTGGGCCTCATCGACGATCACGGCGAAGCGCTGGCCGGGCAGCTCGCCGATCTCGTCCATAATGACGGGGAACTTCTGAAGGGTGGTGACGATGATCGTCTTGCCGGCCTCGAGGGCCTCCTTGAGCTGGCGCGAGGTGGTGTCGATGTTCTCCACCACCCCCAGCGTCTGCTCGAACTGGCGCATAGTCCGCTGCAATTGACGGTCGAGCACCCGGCGGTCCGTCACGACGACGATGGAGTCGAAGACCCGCCGGTCATGGGCGTCGTGCAGCGTCGCCAGTTGATGGGCCAGCCAGGCGATGGTGAAGCTCTTGCCGCTACCCGCCGAGTGCTGGATGAGGTAATGCCGGCCGGGCCCGAAGGAACGGGCGTGGGCGATGAGCCGGCGCACGCAGTCGATCTGGTGATAGCGGGGAAAGATCAGGTGCCGCCGGCCGTTCCGCCGCCCGTGCTCGTCCTCTTCTTCGATCTCGTGGATGAAGTTGCGGATCAGGTCAAGGACGCTGTCCCGCGCCCAGACCTCCTCCCAGAGGTAGTCGGTGGCATACCCGGGACGGGTGGGGGGCACCGGCGGGTTCCCCGCGCCGCCGAAGCGGCCCCGGTTGAAGGGGAGAAAGCGCGTCCTGACGCCCTCCAAACGGGTGGTCACGTAGACGAGGTCCGGGTCCACGGCGAAGTGGGCCAGGCAGCGCCCTGGGGCGAGGAGAGGCTCCCGCGGGTCGCGGTCGGTCTTGTACTGGCGCATGGCGTCCTCCACCGTCTGGCCGGTGAGGGGGTTCGAACTTGCCCCGGTTCAGTGGACACCTCAAGGCTTGGGGTTAGATCATGAT
>JBBITQ010000042.1:0-8318 GCA_037440685.1 Clostridiales bacterium | reverse complement strand
TGGCAATTCCGAGAAAGCGACCACTAATTCCAACCAGGTATCCAAAAGTGGTCGGAATGAATCGGAATGGGTGGTCGGTTTGCGTCGGAATCCGCAGACGCGGGAAAGTTCGGCCTGGAGGAGCTCCAGCCAGTCGCCCAGGATGACCAGCGCCGCGCTGCGGCCTTCGACGTAATCGAAGAGCGCCGCCAGTTCCCGCCAGTAACGGAAGTCCTCGGCACCGCTCAGGTCCGCGAGGTGGAGGTCGCTGATGAAGACCGTGACCACGGGTGTCACCATCTCCTTGGTTCAATACACCGTATGCCAGTCCCGGGCGGCATGTCCCTGATCCCTGCCTGTCGTCTCGCGAGCCGGCGGCGTCGCCGGGCCATACTGAGACCGCACACCTCGGAAGAACATCCCGGAGGGGCGTGATAGTCGTGCTGGAGGCGCGAGACGTCAGCCTGACATACACTGCGGGAGGCGTGCGGACCTACGCGGTGCACCACGTCGACCTTCGCGTGTCCAGGGGCGAGTTCTGCGGCATCATGGGCCCGTCGGGCAACGGCAAGAGCTCGCTCCTCTACCTGCTCTCCGGTCTGAGGGCGCCCACCGGGGGCACGGTGCTGTACGAGGGGCGCGACTACCGGGCCCTCGGCGCCCGGGGCCTGGCCGACCTGCGGCGGCGCCACTTCGGGTTCGTGTTCCAGCAGCACTTCCTAATAGGCTACCTCACGGCCCTCGAGAACGTCATGCTGGCGGGCGGGCCGGGCAGCAAGCGGGAGGCGATGGCGTTGCTCGCGCGGCTTGGCCTCGGCGAGTGCCTGCACCGCTTCCCCCACCAACTGTCGGGCGGCCAGCGGCAGCGGGTGGCGGTGGCGCGCGCGCTTGTGAGCCGGCCCAGGGTGGTGTTCGCCGACGAACCCACGGCCTCTCTGGACCGCCAGTCAGCTCAGGAAGTGGTGTCCGCCCTGGAGGAGTACCACCGGGCCGGCGGCACGGTGATTCTCGTCACCCACGACCCGGGAGTCCTGCGCGGCGCGGACCGGGTGCTCACAATGCAGGGCGGCAGGCTCTCGGCCGGGTAGCATCTTCAATCCATATCCTCGTGGGCGATGACGGTTTTTGGGGGACCGCGCCCGCGTTCGGGGCGTGTCCGAGTCGGTTCTCTCCTTGATATGGGAGGAGGGGGCGCTGTGGTGCCGGATGGGAGGATTTGCGGAGGTGGTTGGCGAACCCTGCCCCGTTCGACAACGGTCGACGAGGTGGGGAATGCGCCGCTGCCTGCACAAGAGTTTACGTAACATTATTACGGGGGTGCTCGTGGCGGCAGCGCTTGCCGCCGCCCCGGTTCGGGCTGCCGCCAGCGGGGGGGAGACGCCTCCTTCAGACGTGCGCGTGATGGTCAATGGCCGGCCGCTGGCGATGGACGTCCCGCCTCTGGTCGTCGAGGGTCGGGTTTTGGTCCCGCTGCGGGCGGTCGCCGAGGCCCTGGGTGCCCGCGTGGCCTGGGATGAGCCGACGGGGCGGATCTGGCTGCGGTCCGGGGACGTCCTGGTCGCCCTCGGCGCGGGCGAGCGGGTGGCGACCATCAACGGCCGCTCCGTGCCTCTCGCGGTGCCGCCCGTGGTGCGGGCGGGGAGGACCCTGGTGCCTTTGCGGTTCGTGGGCGAGGCCCTGGGTGCTAGCGTGGGTTGGAGCCCCGTGGAGAGGACTGTGTCAGTGGAGAGGGTCTTCCCGATCCGGGAAATAGGCTTCGAAGAGAAGGAAGGGAAGGTGTTCCTCACGATCCGTGCCGGCGGCCCGGCGCCCTACCACGTCGCGGTCCCGGCCGGTGATTCCGGTGACGCGGCCGGTGAGGCGTTTGCGGCGGCCGCCCGCATCGTCATCGACATCCCGTACGCCGAGGTCCCACCCGAACTCCGGGTTCTCGCGGTGGGCCGCGCCGGCGTGCGCGCCGTCCGGGCCGCTACCTTGGAGGGGTCGCCTCCCACGGCCCGGCTTCTGGTGGAGCTGGAACGGCCGGTTGCCTGGCGGGTGGTGGAGGGCGACGCCAAGGGGAACCTGGTGCTCGATATCGCGCCGGCCCCGCAGGATGGCGACCCCGCGGGGGAGGCCCCCACGCTGGCGCCCGGAGCGCTTTCCGGCCGGGTGATCGCCTTGGACCCCGGCCACGGAGGCCAGGACCCCGGGGCCATCGGTCCGGGCGGCACGGCCGAGGCGGAGGTTGTCTGGGACGTGGTGCGGGTTTTGAAGGACCTGCTGCAGGCTGAGGGCGCCCGCGTGGTCGTCACGCGCGCGGAGGGCAGGGGGCCGGATCTCTATGCGCGGGCGGCCCTTGCCAACCGCGAGAAGGCGGACGCGTTCGTCTCCATCCACCTCAATGCCGCGGAGACCCAGAGCCCAGCAGGCACCGAGACATACTGCCATCCGGCGGGCGGGGAGGGGTGCCGGCTGGCCGCGGCCTTGCAGCGCCGCCTGGTTGCCGGTCTGGGGCGGGCGGATCGCGGCGTGCTGACGGCCGATTTCGTGGTGCTGCGGGAGACGGCGATGCCGGCGGCACTGGTGGAACTGGCCTACGTGTCCAACCCTGAGGAAGAAGGCCTGCTCGCGGCGCCGGACTTCCGGCGGCGCGCCGCGGCGAGCATCCTGGAGGGTTTGAGGGACTTCTTCGCGCCTCTGCGGCCTATTCCGCCCGCCTCAGCAATATGATAACCTTATCATATGTCCGCCGGCCGGGGGCCCGGTTTCGCCCCGGCGCGGTGGCGCTACTCAGCTAGTCGAGGTGGACCGCCATCGACCGCGACGCGCCTATCGGGATGATGGATTCCGGTCTGGGAGGGCTGGCCGTCGCCCGCGAGGTGATGAGCGCACTGCCGGGTGAGAAGATCATCTACGTGGGGGATACGGCTCACTTCCCCTACGGGGTCCGTTCCGCCTCCGACGTCCTCGCCTGCGTGCGTGACATCCTGGCGTTCTTTCGGGAGGAGGGCGTGAAGCTGGCTGTCCTGGCCTGCAACACGGCGTCGGCTGTCGCGCTGCCGACTGTGCGCGCGGAGTTCCTCTTCCCCATCGTCGGAGTCATCGAGGCCGGCGCGCGCATGGCGGTGCAGAGGACGCGCAACCGCTGCGTGGGGGTGCTGGCCACGCAACGCACCGTCGAGAGCGGGGCCTACCAGGAGGCCGTGCGGCGGCTGGCACCGGCTGCCCGTGTCATCGGCCAGCCGGCGCCCCAGTTGGTCACGATGGTGGAGGAGGGCTACGCGGAGAGGGAGCCCGCGGCCCTGGACGCGGCGATCGCAGCCCACGTCGGCCCGCTGCTGGATGAGGGCGCCGACACCATCATCCTCGGCTGCACCCACTTCCTCACCTTCGCGGAACGCATCGCGCGGCTCTTCCCGGGACGCGCGGCCGTCATCGACCCGGCGGCGGAGACGGCGCGCCAGGTGGCGGGGTTGTTGGCGGTCCAGAGCGCCCTGCGTTTTCCGAACGGCATGCCCGCCCACCGCTTCCTGGTGAGCGGCTGGGACCAGGACCGCTTCCGCCTGCTAGGCTCGCGCATCCTCGGGAGGGACATCCAGCAGGTGGGCCGTTTTCGTTCCCGCATGCACGCGGCAGACTAAAGCCCGGGGGCCGGGGCGCGCAGCGGCGTGGCCGTGGGCGCCGAACGGGGATCGGGGAAGGGGTCGGGGATGCAGAGGATCGACGGACGCCGTCCCGATCAGTTGCGTCAGGTGGATATCCAGCGCGGCTTCCTGAAACACGCCGAGGGATCGGTGCTCATCTCCATGGGTGACACGCGGGTGATCTGCACGGCCAGCGTGGAGGGCGGCGTGCCGCCCTTCCAGCGCGGGACGGGGCGGGGCTGGGTGACGGCGGAGTATGGCATGCTCCCGCGTTCCACGCCCACCCGCACCCCGCGCGACGCCGGGAAGGGACGGCAGGCCGGGCGCAGCCTGGAGATCCAGCGGCTGGTCGGGCGCACCCTGCGCGCGGTGGTGGACCTGGAGGCGCTCGGCGAGCGCACCATCTGGCTCGATTGCGACGTGATCCAGGCGGACGGCGGCACGCGGACGGCCAGCATCACGGGGGCGTTCGTCGCCCTGGTGGACGCCCTGGCGCACCTGCGCGATCAGGGGGAACTAGGGGGCGAGCGGCTGCCGGTCCGGGACTTCCTGGCCGCCGTGAGCGTGGGCGTGGTGCAGGGGGAACCGCTCCTGGACCTGAACTTCCACGAGGATTCCCAGGCTCAGGTGGACATGAACGTGGCCGCGACCGGATCCGGCGCCCTCGTCGAGGTGCAGGGAACGGGCGAGGCGGCCCCGTTCTCCCGGACCGAACTGGAGGCGCTCCTGGACCTCGCCCAGGCGGGCATCGCCCGGCTGGTGGCCGCGCAGCGGGCCGCGCTGGGGGACCTGGCGGCATTGATCGGCCCCGCGGACAGCGGTGGCCGGGGCTGACCGGAGGGGGCCGATGCGGATCGTCATCGCTTCCCGCAACCCCGGCAAAGTGGCGGAGATCAGGCGTTTCCTCGACGGCATGGGCCTGGAGGTGGTGGGGCTCGATGTCTTCCCCGCGCTGCCCGAAGTGGAGGAGGACGGCCGGACGTTCGCGGAGAACGCCCTGAAGAAGGCGCGGGCTGCGGCGGCCCACACCGGCCTCGTGGCGCTGGCCGATGACTCCGGGTTGGAGGTGGACGCCCTGGGCGGCCGGCCAGGGGTGTACTCGGCGCGGTTCGCCGGCCCCGGCGCCGGCGACGCGGCCAACAACGCCCGCCTGCTGGCGGAGATGGCGTCCATCCCGCCCGGCCGCCGCCAGGCCCGTTACCGGGCGGTGGTGGCGGTGGTCACGCCGGACGGGCGGGAAGAGCTCTGCGAGGGGGTGTGCGACGGGGAGATCCTCACGGCGCCGCGCGGCACGGGCGGCTTCGGTTACGATCCCCTGTTCCTGGTGCCGCGTTTGGGCAAGACCTTCGCCGAGCTGTCGGCGGAGGAGCGGGAGGCGGTGAGCCATCGCTTCCAGGCCCTGCGCGCCCTGCGCCCCGCACTGGAACGGCTGTCCGGCCGGCGCCCGCGTTGAGGCCGCCATCCGGCTGTGTTAGAATTCCTGCGATGAAGAACGATCGGCTTGACGTGCCTGAGGGTCTGATCCCCCGTGTCCACTGACCGCATACTCATCAAGGGCGCCCGGCAGCACAACCTCAAGAACATCGACCTCGAACTGCCCCGGGGCAGGCTCATCGTCTTCACCGGCCTCTCCGGAAGCGGGAAGAGTTCCCTGGCCTTCGATACCATTTACGCGGAGGGGCAGCGGCGGTACGTCGAGTCGCTCTCGGCCTATGCCCGCCAGTTTCTGGGGCAGATGGACAAGCCCGACGTGGACTACATCGAGGGTCTCTCCCCGGCCATCTGCATCGACCAGAAGAGCACCAGCCACAACCCGCGTTCCACGGTGGGCACGGTGACGGAGATCTACGACTACCTGCGGCTGCTCTTCGCCCGGGTGGGGCACCCCCACTGCCCTGACTGCGGGCGGCCCATCGCCCAGCAGACGGTCGATCAGATGGTGGACCAGGTGCTGGGGCTGCCAGAGGGGGCGCGCGTGCAGGTGCTGGCGCCCGTGGTGCGGGGGCGCAAGGGCAGCCACCAGAAGGTCTTCGAGGACATCCGCAAGGGCGGCTTCGTCCGCGTGCGCGTGGACGGCGAGGTGCGGGAGGCGGCGGAGGAGTTCGACCTGGACAAGAACCGGAAACACACCATCGAGGTCGTCGTCGACCGCCTGGTGGTCAAGGAGGGGATCAGGAGCCGCCTGGCCGACTCGCTGGAGACGGCCCTCAAATGGGGGAACGGCCTGGCGGTCGTGGACGTCCTCCCGCGGGATGGGGAGGAAGGACGGGAGCTCCTCTTCAGCCAGCACCTGGCGTGTCCGGACTGCGGCGTGAGCGTCGGGGAGCTGGCGCCCCGCCTCTTCTCCTTCAACAGCCCCTACGGGGCCTGTCCGGCCTGCAGCGGGCTGGGCGTGAAGATGGAGGTCGACCCGGATCTGGTGATCCCGGACCGCAACAAGTCCCTGGCCCAGGGCGCGGTGGCCCCGTGGGCCGGGAACGGCAACGGGCGCGGGAACTATTACGCGCAGCTCCTGGAGGCGGTGGCGCGCCACTACGGCGTCGATCCGTGGACCCCGCTGGCCGAGGCAGGGCCGGACTTCATCGACGCCATCCTCTACGGCACGGGCACGGAGCCGATCCGGTTCCGCTACGAGAACGCCTACGGCTACGTGCGCGAGAAGACGGTCCTCTACGAGGGCGTGATCCCCAACCTGGAGCGCCGCTACCGGGAGGCGAGCGGGGACTGGGCGCGGGAGGAGATCGAGGAGTTCATGAGCGCCACCCCCTGCCCCGCCTGCGGGGGCAAGCGGCTCAGGCGGGAGAGCCTGGCCGTCACGGTGGGGGGGCCGCGGGAACGGGGTGGCAAGGACATCGCCCAGGTGACGGCTCTATCGATCCGCGAAGCCCTGCGGTTCTTCGAAACCCTCCCCCTCACGGAGCGGGAGGAGGTCATCGCCCGCCAGATCCTGAAGGAGATCCGGGCGCGCCTGGCGTTCCTGGTGGACGTGGGTCTGGACTACCTCACCCTGGACCGGGCGGCGGCCACCCTCTCGGGCGGCGAGGCCCAGCGCATCCGCCTGGCGACGCAGATCGGGTCGGGCCTCGTGGGCGTCCTGTACGTGCTGGACGAGCCGAGCATCGGGCTCCACCAGCGGGACAACGCCCGGCTCATCGCCACGCTCCAGCGCCTGCGCGACCTGGGGAACACCGTGATCGTGGTGGAGCATGACGAGGACACCATCCGGGCCGCCGACTGGATCGTGGACATCGGCCCCGGGGCGGGCGAGAACGGCGGGCGGGTGGTGGCGTCGGGGCCCCTCGCCGAGGTGCTGAAGGTGGAGGAATCGGTCACGGCCCAGTACCTCTCCGGGCGGCGGTCCATTCCGGTACCGCAGCGGCGGCGGCCCGGGGAGCGCTGGCTGGAGATCAAGGGGGCGCGTGCCCACAACCTGAAGGGGATCGACGTGCGCATCCCCCTGGGGCTCTTCGTCTGCGTCACCGGGGTGTCCGGCTCGGGCAAGAGCACCCTGGTGGACGAGATCCTCTACCGGCGCCTGGCCCTGGAGCTCCACGGGGCGCGGGTGAAGCCGGGCACCCACGACGCCCTGCTGGGCCTGGAGCACGTGCGCAAGGTGATCGAGATCGACCAGCAACCCATCGGGCGGACGCCGCGCTCGAACCCGGCCACGTATACCGGGGTGTTCGACCAGATCCGCGAGGTGTTCGCCCTTACCCCCGAGGCGCGGATGCGCGGCTACAAGCGGGGCCGGTTCAGCTTCAACCTGACGGGTGGCCGCTGCGAGGCCTGCAAGGGCGACGGGATCATCAAGATCGAGATGCACTTTCTGCCCGACGTGTACGTCCCCTGCGAGGTGTGCAAGGGGAAGCGCTACAACCGCGAGACGCTGGAGATCACCTACAAGGGGAAGACCATCGCCGACGTGCTGGACATGAACGTGGATCAGGCGCTGGCCTTCTTCGAGAACGTGCCGGCCATCCGGCGGAAGCTGGAGACGCTGCGGGACGTGGGCCTGGGATACATCCGCCTGGGCCAGCCGGCCACGCAGCTCTCGGGCGGCGAGGCGCAGCGGGTGAAGCTGGCCACGGAGCTGTCGCGGCGCAGCGACGGCGGGACGGTGTACATCCTGGACGAGCCGACGACGGGCCTGCACATGGCCGACGTGCACAAGCTCCTGCAGGTCCTGCAGCGCCTCGTGGACGCCGGGGACACGGTGATCGTGATCGAGCACAACCTGGACGTGATCAAGTGCGCCGACTGGATCATCGACCTGGGCCCGGAGGGTGGCGACGCCGGCGGCCGCGTCGTGGCCGAGGGCCCGCCGGAGGTGGTGGCCCGCACGCCCGGCTCCCACACCGGGGAGTTCCTGCGCCGGGCGCTGGAAGAGGGCCGCACCGGCCGTTCCCGCCAAACCCCGCCGGTGAAGAAGCCCGCGGCCGTCACCCCGGGCGGTTAGAGCCCCGCGGCGCGCCCGCGAACGTTTTCCCGACTGGCGGGAGCAGCGCCTGACATTTTCCACAGCGTGTACGATGAAGACAGCGATGGCCCGCTGCCAGCGAAAGCCGTTACTTGCCCCGGTGCTCTTTATCTGGGTGGGCGGCGTCCTGTTCACCCGTTGGTGGAGATGGGAGTGGCCGCGCTGCTGTCTCCGCTCTTCATCCTGCGAGCCTGGCTTCCGGCCACGGCCCTCCTATTGGGGCTGCGCCGGCTCGT
>JBBITQ010000041.1:0-8378 GCA_037440685.1 Clostridiales bacterium | reverse complement strand
GAATCACTGGTCGCGATGAATCGGAATCACTGGACGAATTCGTCGGAATACGCACTATCCTGAAAGGAATGGATGTGGTGAATCGCATGCTGCGTCTGCTGGCCGGGACGGCGCTGGCGTGCCTGGCCCTGTCCGGGGCAGCGCTGGCCCAACCGGTCGAGCTGGTGAATCTCCAGGGCAACCAGCCCGCTGGCAGGGTGCCGGCAGAGCCCGTGCCGGTAGCCACCCCGCCGGTGGCGTCCCTACAGACCCCCGACGTCCGGCACACGACTGAAGCCGTAGATGTAGGATCCCAGCAGGTCCTGACCCCCGGGAGCGTGGGTGGGGAGTCCCAGAGGGTGTAGGGGGATTGCAAGACGGTCGCGCATCCCGCTGACGCCCAAAAGGCGCTCGTCAAGGTGTGCACTCCCGCCGTCTCTGCCACCGCCCCGAAGGTGAGCGGGCTGCCGGTCATCACGGCGGAGACCCCCGGCGCCTCCGTCGCTCCGGTCGACGTCTCGGTTCCGGCGCAGGAGACGCCTGCCGTGGACTCCATCGAGGTGTACACCATCGACCCGGTGGCGACGCCCGGCGTTTCCTATGACATCTATGCCGCGGCTGAGTTCACCGATCAGGACGGCACTGCTACCATCATGATCAAGCGTCGTGCCAATGTCAACGTGAATTGACAGAGGAGTACCGGCCCGCAAGCGGGCGGGCCCCCGGCGCCGGGAACCCGCCCCTTTCCTGCCTCCCGCCGGCCGTAGCTCAGCGCCGGCGCGGCTGGTCCACGGGGACGGGCTCGCGCTGATAGGGCACGGGGATGAACTGCACCGTGGGCCGGCGGGAAGGCGGTTGGGGATACAGGTCCATGAGCAGGTAGACCTCCCGCGGCATGTTGCGGTTGATGCGCAGCCCCAGGTTCTCCAACTGCTCGCAGGTGATGGGATAGTCGTGCGTCCACTTGCCGTGGGTGAGGACTCGGGCGACCCGCTCGGCCTCTTCTGGCTCCATCTTCTCGGCCAGGAGGCCGTAGACCACCTCGTACACCTGGGCCAGCGCCTTCTCGGCCACGTCCTTAAGGATGAGCGTCTGGTCGTCCACCTTGTCGGCGCCCTTGGCCTCCACCGCCTTGATGATGGACACGGCGGGGAACCCGCCGAGCTGGGGGTCCACCGGTCCCAGGACGGCGTTTTCGTCCATCACGATCTCGTCGGCGGCCAGGGCGATCAGGGTGCCGCCCGACATGGCATAGTGGGGCACGAAGACCGTCACCTTGGCCCGGTGCTTCTGGATGGCGCGGGCGATTTGCTCCGCCGCCAGCACAAGCCCGCCGGGGGTGTGGAGGACGAGGTCGATCGGCATGTCCTCGGGGGTGAGGCGAATGGCGCGCAGGATCTCCTCGGAGTCCTCGATATTGATATAGCGGCTGATGGGTATGCCCAGGAAGCTGAGCCCCTCCTGCCGGTGGATCATCGTGATGACGCGCGAGCCGCGCCGCCGCTCGATCTCGCGCAGGATGCGCAGGCGGAACAAGGCCAGGCGCCGCTGCTCGAAGAGCGGGATCATAGTCCAGATGATGAAGAGGATCCACAGCCAGCCGAGGATGTTCTCCAAAGGCCCGCCCCCAAGGGATGGCGCGTAGCGGCGCCGAACCGCTCAGCCGCCCATGTTTCCGACCACGGCTTCCGCGAACTCCGAGGTCCGCACCTGACGTGCACCCTCCATGCCCCGCGCCAGGTCGTAGGTGACCACCTTCTGCCGGATCGTGGCCTCCAGGGCGCGCACGATGAGGTCGGCCGCCTCCTGCCACCCGATGTATTCCAGCATCATCACGCCGGAGAGGATCACCGAACCGGGGTTCACCACGTCCTTGCCCGCGTACTTGGGGGCCGTGCCGTGGGTGGCCTCGAACACGGCGAAGCCATCTCCGATGTTCGCCCCCGGGGCCATGCCGAGGCCCCCGACCGCCGCCGCCAGGGCATCGGAGATGTAGTCCCCGTTCAGGTTCGGCGTGGCGATCACGTCATATTCGTCCGGGCGCAGGAGAATCTGCTGGAACATGTTATCGGCGATCCGGTCCTTGATGAGGAGCTTTCCCTCCGGCACCCGGCCGCCGTAGCGTTCCGCCACCTCGGCCTCGGTGACTGTGACGTCCCCGAACTCCTCCCGCGCCACCTCGTAGGCCCACTCGCGGAAGGCGCCCTCGGTGAACTTCATGATGTTGCCCTTGTGCATGACGGTCACGCTGCGGCGACCGCGCCGCAGGGCGTACGCGATGGCCATGCGCACGAGGCGCCGCGTGCCGCTGCGGCTGATGGGCTTCACGCCCAAGCCCGCGTCCGGCCGCACCTCCACCCCCATCTCGCGCCGCAGGAAGTCGATCACCCGCTGCGCCTCCGGCGTGCCCGCCTTCCACTCGATGCCCGCGTACACGTCCTCGGTGTTCTCGCGGAAGACGACCATGTCCACCTTGTGCGGTTCCTTGAGAGGGCTCGGCACCCCGGGAAACCAGCGTACCGGCCGCACGCAGGCGTAGAGGTCGAGGACCTGGCGCAGGGTGACGTTCAGGCTGCGGATGCCGCCGCCTACCGGCGTGGTGAGGGGCCCCTTGATGGCGACGCGGCACTCCTTGATCTTCTCCACCGTCTCCTCCGGGAGCCAATCGCCAGTAAGGGCATGGGACTTCTCGCCCGCCAGCACCTCCGTCCAGGCTATCGCCCGGCGCCCCCCATACGCCCGCTCCACCGCCGCGTCAAAGACGCGCCGGGAGGCCCGCCAGATGTCGGGACCGGTCCCATCCCCCTCGATGAACGGGATGATCGGCCGGTCCGGCACCTGGAGCTCCCCGTTTACGTACCTGATGGCCTCGCCCTGGAGCGATTCCGCTGTCGCGCCTGCCGCCACTCCGCCTTCCCCCCTAAATACCAACCGTTGGCGTTCGCCAGTGGAATAGTTTTGCCATGGAGGCCGCTATTCCCTGCGGGCAGCGCAGGATTCCCGGTTCGTTGACCCGCCCGTTCAGCAAAGAGCCAGCCACCCCAGTTCCCACAGCGCCTCCTTCACCCTTTGCTTCGCGCCCTCGCCGAGGGACCGCAGCGGCGGCCGCAGCTCCAGGCCGAAGTAGCCGAGGAGGTCCATGGCCCATTTCAGCCCCGCCACACCGTGAGCGTCCAGCACCCGCTGCTCCAGCGCCGCGATCCGCTCCTGGAGCCGGCGCGCCTCGGCCAGGTCGGCGCGGGCGACCGCGTCAGCCAGGGCGGCGCATTCCCACGGCGCCACGTCGGCCACCCCGAGGATCGCCCCGCTCGCCCCCGCCAGCAAAGCCGCGAGGTAGGCGGTGCCGGAGCCGGTCAACACGGCGAATGCCTCCCCCGCCTCTTCCGCACGCTGCGCGCTGCGCAGGTAAGCGCCCAGCACGCCCAGGTCGCCGGAGCTGTCCTTGATGCCGACGATGTTCGGGTGCCATGCCAGGCGCGCCACCAGGGCAGGCGACAGGGCGACGCCGGCCAGGGCGGGGATGTTGTAGAGGATGACGGGCACCGGCGAGGCCTCGGCGACCCGTTCGTAGTGGTCTGCCAGGGCGGCGTCGTCCATCGCCGGGCGGTAGTAGAAGGGGGGCACCACCATCACCGCCGCCGCGCCGGCCGCAGCCGCCTCTCGCGCCGCCTCCACGGCCGCCGCCGTCGCAAGCTCCCCCACCCCGGCGATGACCGGACGGCCGGCGGCCCCGGCCTCTTCCACGACCGCCTCCAGCACTCGCCGCCTCTCCGCCGCCGTCAGGTGGGGGAACTCGCCGGTCGACCCGAGGACCACGTAGCCGCTCAGCGGCGCGGCATTGTAGCTGGCCACGTTGTGGCGGAGCAGGTCCAGGGCCAGCTCCCCTTTCTCAAAGGGCGTGGTCAGAGCCGGGAAGACGCCTTTGAGTTCCACGTCCCGCCTGCCTCCTTTACACATCCGCCGGCGCCCTCAGCGCATCGCACCCCCATGGACCTCGGCCACGGCCCGGTCGACGGCCTCCTCCGAGAGGGGGAAGGGCGCGGGGGAAGGCCGCAGCAAGAGGAGGAACTCGGCGTTGCCTTCGTCGCCGCGGATCGGCGACGGGACGACGCCCTCCGCCGCCAGGCCCAGGGCCGCCGCGGCTGCGCTCACCCGGCGCAAGACCTCGCGGTGGACCGCCGGATCCCGCACGACACCGCGTTTGCCCACCTGCCGCGGCCCGGCCTCGAACTGGGGCTTCACCAGGGCCACGATGACCCCGTGGGGAGCCAGCAGATCCCTGATGGCGGGGAGAATCTTCTCGAGGGATATGAACGATACGTCGATGGCCGCCACGTCCACCGGCTCGGGGATCTCCCGCCGCGAGAGGTAGCGGGCATTGACGCGCTCCCGCACCACCACGCGCGGATCCTGACGCAGCTTCCAGGCCAGTTGCCCGTAGCCCACGTCCACCGCGTACACCCGGCGTGCGCCCCGTTGCAGCAGGCAGTCGGTGAAGCCCCCCGTGGCGGCCCCGATGTCCGCCGCCACCCGCCCGGCCACGTCGACGGCGAACGCCTCCAGCGCCCGCTCCAGCTTCAGCCCGCCGCGGCTGACGTAGGGCAGGCCCTCCCCCCGCACCTCCACCGTTGCGTCCTCGCCCACCATCCGGCCCGCCTTGGTCTCGGGAACCCCTTCCACCAGCACCCGCCCCGCCAGGACGGCAGCCCGCGCCTGCTCCCGGCTGGGGAAGAGGCCGTGCCGCACCAGCCAGACGTCGAGGCGCATCCGCGAACCGCCCACGGCCTAGCCCCCGCCTGGGGCCGCGGCCAGCCCCTGCTGGCGGCCCGCGCCCTGCGGCACCACGCCCTTCCGCCGTCCGCCCTTGGCCTGTTGGATCGCCTCTAGGGCGGCCCGCGCGATCCCCGCCGCGTCCAAGCCCAAGGCCGCCAGCGTCGCGCGCCGGTCGCAGTGGGGGATGAACTCGTCCGGCAGGCCCAGCAGGCGCACCGCCGCCCGCGCGAGACCCCGCCCCGCGAGGGACTCCAGCACGGCGCTGCCGAAACCGCCCTGGACCGCGTGCTCCTCCACCGTCACCACCGCGCCGGTCTCCGCCGCCAGGGACGCCAGCAGCTCCACGTCCAGCGGCTTCACGAAGCGCGCGTTCACCACGGCCGCCTGCACGCCCCGCCGCGAGAGGAGGTCGGACGCGCGCAGCGCCTCATAGACGATGGGACCCACCGCGACGATCGCCACGTCGGAGCCCTGGCGGAGCACCTCCCCGCGGCCGACGGGCAGGGGGACGGGGACGGGATCGAGCGCCACCCCCTCGCCCGCCCCTCGGGGGTATCGGATGGCGGCGGGACCGTCGAGGGAGAGGGCCGTCTCCAGCATGTGGACCAGCTCGTTCTCGTCCTTGGGCACCATGACCACCATATGCGGGATGTGCCGCAGGTACGCCAGGTCGAAGACGCCGTGGTGCGTCTCGCCGTCGGCGCCCACCAGCCCCGCCCGGTCCAGCACGAGGACGACGGGCAGGCGCTGGAGGCAGACGTCGTGCAGCACCTGGTCGTAGGCCCGCTGCAGGAAGGTGGAATAGATGGCCGCCACGGGCCGCAACCCCGATGCCGCCAGCCCCGCCGCGAACGTCACCGCGTGCTGCTCCGCGATCCCCACGTCGAAACACCGGTCGGGAAAGCGCTCTTTGAAGCGCGCGAGGCCGGTGCCTTCCGGCATGGCCGCGGTGATCGCCACCAGGTCGGGCCGCCTCTCGCCCTGCTGGACCAGGGCGGCCGCGAAGACCTCCGTGTAGGTGGGCGGGCCGGCGCGGAGGATTGGGCGGCCCGTCGCGACGTCGAACGGCCCGGTGCCGTGAAAGGCCTCCGGCTGCTCCTCGGCCGGCTGGTAACCCTTGCCCTTCCTCGTCACGGCGTGGACCAGGACCGGTCCCGGCACGCGGCGCGCGTCCCGCAGGATGCCGATCAGCGCCGCCAGGTCGTGACCATCCACCGGGCCGAGGTAGGTGAAGCCCAACTCCTCGAAGAGCATCCCGGGCAGGAACAGGTGCTTGATGCTGTCCTTGAAGCGTTCGGCCGCCCGCACCATGCTCGGCCCCAGCCGCGGGATCCGCTCCAGCATGCGGCTGACGTCGTCCTTCATCCGGGCCAGGGCCGGTTCGGCGCGCAGCCGGGACAGGTAGGTGGAGATGGCCCCCACGTTGGGGGCTATCGACATGCTGTTGTCGTTGAGGACCACGATGATGCGCGTCTTCTCATGCCCCGCGTGGTTGAGGGCCTCGAAGGACATGCCGGCCGTCAGGGCACCGTCCCCGACCACCGCCACCACGTGGTGCTGCTCGCCCCGCAGGTCCCGCGCCCGGGCGAAGCCCAGCGCCCCGGAGATGGCCGTCCCCGCGTGGCCGGCCTCCCACACGTCATGCGGACTCTCACGCCGCTTGCAGAACCCCGACAGCCCACCGGGCTGCCGCAAGGTATGGAACCGGTCCAGGCGGCCCGTGAGCAGTTTGTGCGCGTACGCCTGGTGCCCCGTGTCCCAGACGATCTTGTCGCGCGGGCTGGAGAAGACGGCGTGGAGGGCTATGGCCAGCTCCACCGCGCCCAGGCTAGGCGCCAGGTGGCCTCCGTTCCTGGCCACTGTGGCGATGATGCACTCGCGGATCTCGCCCGCCAGTTGCCTGAGCTCATCCAGGCTCAGCGCCGACAGGTCCTCCGGCCCGCGCAAGCGGGCTAGCAATTGCCCCGGCAACCCGCCACCCCCGGTCTTGCGGCGCTTCCGCACCCAAGCGCTCCCCACCAACGCATATTTTCGCCGCGGCCGGCAGCCGTCCCTGCCGTGCCCCTCCGGAGCGCCGCGGCAGCCGCACCACCGGTTAACATCCCCTTCACCGCTGCCGCCGACGCCGCGGCCCGCCAGGCGCGCCGCGCCCCGCACCCACGAGGCTCACGCGCGTCAGGCGCTCGAAGAAGTAGAGCAGCCGCCCCAAGCCCATGATGATGGCGTTGGCGCGCCGGATGGCCACGCCCTTCATCGCCGCCTTGCCACCGACAGTGAGGGCGGCGATCACCCCGAGGACCAACGTTCCCGTCAGGTCTTCGGGGAACCCGTAGCCCGAGACGAGCCGGAACACGATGGCCGCGCCGGCGGCGCCGCTCACGCTGGCCGCGATGTCGCCCACGATGTCGTTCGCCAGGCTGGACACGCGGTCGGCGCGCCGCACGAGCTGGATGGCCTGGCGCGCCCCGGTGATGCGTTTGGCCGCCATGGCGTGGAAGGGCGCCTCCTCCGCCGCCGCCGCGGCCACGCCGATCATGTCGAACACCACGCCCACCATTATGATCCCGAGGAGGATGGGGAACGCTACGGCCAGGCTGACGCGGGGGATGACGCCCTGCGAGGGGACGCTGACGATCACGGCGATGGCGAAGCCCAGCCCGCCTGTCGCCAGGCCGCGCAGGAGGGAGCGCCGCAGGCTGTTGTCGTCGCGGATGCTCACGGGACGTCACCCTTGGATGACGAAGAAAAAAGCCGTAGGTGGCAGCATGCCGAGTAAATTTTGCGGCTTGAGGTCCAGCAGGCTTTCCCACACGGTCACCGCCCCGTCGCCGGAGCGGCGGTTTCCCTTTATGACCATGTTGCCCGCGTCGCCGCCGGGCAGGCTGGATTGCCACTTAGCGCGCACTGTAATCCCCGGCATGCCTCCAGGCGGAACAGCCTAGGGGTTTTCCCCGGCGGCCCCCTCGTTCCCTTAGCCTCTTTTGCAGCAGGGGTTTCAGGCGGCAATACACCGACGGGACACGGGCCCATGCCCCGGCAGGAGCCGAACCCGCCATCCACCCCTGCCACTCAAGGCAGGCTACGCTGCATGCAGGTGCGCCGCATGCAGGTTCATACCCCAGGTCATAGCGCCGGCCGGTGACCGGACGCTACAACGATAGGCCTCCGCGGAGGCAGGGTCCACGCCCGCATGCCATTGCGGATCGCCCTACCTCCTTAACTCCCAGCACCAACCCCCGACTGGGCGTCGGCAGCCAGCACCAGGAACTTCATCGCTGTGCCCGACGGCGGATTTTTAGGCCCGCCTTCAGGAGCGCGGGGCCGACTAGGATACTGCGCCACCCACGGACGCAAAAAAATTATTAAGTTGTACATCACATTATACCATTGCCGTGCGAGCGCCGCATGGAGCCTGTTGCCATCGCTCCCAGGACGCGGCGCGCCTCCTTCAGCGGCCCGCGACCTTTTCCCGCACGAGCCCGGCCAGCGCCGCGAGGAGCCGGCCACCGCCTGGCAGCCCCGCCACCGCGGCCTCCGCCTCCTCCAGGGCCGCCGCCGCCTCGCGCCGCGCCGCCGCCTCGCCCACCAGGCGGGGGTAAGGCCCGCCGTCCTCCAGGTCGTCCGCG
>JBBITQ010000040.1:0-8526 GCA_037440685.1 Clostridiales bacterium | reverse complement strand
CTCCTCCTCGGCGGGCTCTTGCAGTCCTTCATGTTCCGCGAGCGGGAGCGCACCCTCATCCGCTACGGACGCGAGCTGGCGGGGCTGGCCGCCCGCCTGCCCCACTCCCCCATGGAGCGGTATCTCACGTTCCTCCAGCTCGAGGCCATGGAGCGCCTGGTGGACGCCCGCATCTGGATCGTCGCCCCGGACGGGACGGTGGTCCTGGATTCCTACGGCCGTCCCCCGAGAGCGGAGACTGGAAAGGCCCTCCGCGTCAACGCGGAGGACATGGAGCGCATCATGGCCGGCGAGACGGTGGTGCGGCGGGGCTTGTTCAGCGGGTTCCGGGGGGCCATGATCTCTGTGGGCATCCCGATCTACGCGGACGAGCGCCCTGCCGGCGCCATCTTCCTGCACGCGCCGGGGTTCGGAGTGCAGGCGGCCCTGGCCCGGATCTACCACCTCTTCTGGCTGGCGGCGCTGGCCGCCTCGGCCGTGGCCCTGGGCCTCTCCCTGTGGCTCTCGCGCCGGCTGGCCCGCCCCTTGCACGAGATGAGCGAGGCCGCCCAAGAGCTGGCGCGAGGCCGCTTCGACCGGCGCGTCGCCGCCGATGGCGCGGACGACGAGATCGGCCGGCTGGCCGCCTCCTTCAACCATATGGCCGCGCAGTTGGGCAACCTGGAGCGGCTGCGCCGGGAGTTCATCGCCAATGTCTCCCACGAGCTGCGTTCCCCGCTCACGTCCATGCGCGGCTTCCTCCAGGGGGTGCTTGACGGGACCGTCCCCCCCGGGGAGCGGGAGCGGTACCTGCGCCTGGCCTTCGACGAAACGCGGCGCCTGTCGCGGCTGGTCAACGACCTGCTGGATCTGGCGGCGCTGGAGGCGGGCGAGGTGGCGTTCAGCATGGCCGACGTCAACGTCGGCGAGGTCCTGCGCCGGGCGGCGGCCAAGATGGAACCCCAGGCGGCGGCCAAGGGCCTCACCCTACGCGTGGAGCCCGGCGAAGCCGGGACGGTGCGGGCCGACCCCGACCGCCTGGAGCAGGTGGTCATCAACCTCCTTGACAACGCCGTCCGCTTCACCCCCCAGGGCGGCACCGTGACCCTCGCGGCGCGCCAGGAGGCGGCGATGGTGGAGATCGCCGTCAGCGACACGGGACAGGGCATCCCCCCGGAAGACCTGGACCGCATCTGGGAGCGGTTCTACAAGGGCGACCGGGCGCGCACCCGCGCTGCCGGGGGCACCGGCCTCGGCCTAGCGATCGCCCGGGAACTGGTGGAGCGCCTGGGAGGGACGATAGCCGTGCAAAGCCGCATGGGGGAAGGCACCACCTTCACGGTCACCCTGCCTGCCGCCCATCCTTGAAAGGTCCCCCTTCCCAGGCGCGCGGCGGTGTGCCATGATGGATCCCGGGGAGGGTCGCTGTTTCCAGAGCAATGACGCTCATCTCCTGGACTGATGCCTTCAACACCAACATCGCGGAGGTCGACGCCCAGCACCGGACCCTCGTCGAGATGGTCAACCGGCTGCACTCCGCGGTGCGGGCGGGCAAGGACCGCGAAGCCCTGGCCGAGGTCCTCGGGGGGCTGATCGCCTACACCAAGACCCACTTCGAGTACGAGGAGCGGCTCATGAGCGCCCACGACTATCCGGAGTTCGCCCCACACAAGGCGGAGCACGACCGGCTGACCCGCCAGGTGATAGAGTTCGAGCGGAGGTTTCGGGAGGAACGGGCACCCGTCACCATCGAGGTCATCATGTTCCTCCACGACTGGCTCCTCAAGCACATCCTCACCGAGGACAAGAAGTACGGCCCCTTCCTCAACGCCCGGGGGGTCCGCTAGCTCCCGGGTGAGTCGGGCTTCACCGGCTCGGGCGGGTCCACCCCAACCCGGCGACCGCCTCTGCCAGGGCGGCGTCCAGCGGCGTCAGCTCCAGGCCCAGGTCGGCGCGGGCCGGTTCCGGATCCCCGACGTTACCGGCCAGCAACATGCGGATCTCGTCGCGCGTGGCGGGCGGGTTGGGGGTCAGCGGCTCGAGGATGGCGGCCACCGCCCGCATGAGGGCGATGGGCACGCCCACCACGGGCTTCCTCACCCCCATCGCCTTCATGATCCGGGCGATGAAGTCCCTGAACCCCAGCCGCTCGGGCCCCGCCAGGTCGTAGGTCCGCCCGGCGGCGCGGGGTTCCTCCAGCGCGCGCCTCACCGCCAGCACTACGTCGGCGCGGGCCACTGGCTGCACCGGATAGCGCCCGCTCCCCGGCACCGGCACCACCGGCGCCCGCAGGATGAGCCGCCCGTATTCCGCGACGAAACCGCCGGGACCCACGATGAACGACGGGCGCAGGATGACGTTCTCGAGGCCGGAAGCCCGGATAGCGTCCTCCGCCTCCTTCTTCGCCCGCATGTAACCGGTCGCGGGCCGGTCTGACACCCCGAGGGCGCTGATGTGCACCAGCCGCTCCACGCCCGCCGCCCGGGCCGCCACCACCACGTTCCGGGTCCCGCCCGCGGTGACGGCGGCGAAGGTGCGATCCCGCCATTCCCGGCGGATGGCCACCAGGTGGACTACCTGCCGGCACCCCCCGACGGCGCGCGCCACCGCCGCGGGGTCGGTCACGTCCCCCTGGACCCATTCCACGGCCGGCTCCCGCGGTCGGGACCGGCTCAGCACGCGGACCCGCCGGCCGGCGCTCAGGAGCTCCTCCACGACGGCGCCCCCCACGAAGCCCGTACCACCCGTGACCAGGATCACCCGCCTCGCCTCCCCTCTGCGGCCGTGCCACCCCGCGGGCCACTACTGGGCGCCCGCCATGCCGCCATAGCCGCAAGCCTCCCCCCGGGGACGCAGGAGCGCCTCGAAGAGCACGGGATCCGCCAAACAGGCCAGGTACATGGGCCCCCCAGGGGGGTCGTGAGGATGCCAGGTGGCGGAAGGGGCCAGGCGGCGCGGCTCGGGAACCCGGGAGTAGCGCGGGTTGGGGACGGGCTCGGGCCGCCCGTCCACCTCCACCACGAACCATCCCGCCCCGCCCAGGGCGCGGAAGGGCTCGTACAGCGCGGTGAAGGAGGGATCGACCCAGTTGGCCAGGACCAGGTGGCCCGGCCCCACGTTGACGGTGACGTGCCCGTAACCCGGCGGGATGACCACCTTGTCGCCCGGGCCCGCCTCCACGATCACGACGTCCTCAAGCCACCCAGGCTCGCGCCCGCTCCGCTGCAGGAGGAACAGCGCCGCACCGGCGAGGACCTCGTAGACCTCGCCGAAGGTAAGGGGGCTGCCGGGCTGGGACGGGTGGTAGTGGCCGGCGGTCTTGACGTACTCGGCGCCCAGACGCCCCGGGACCAGCACCGTCACGTCGTAGCGCAGGCCGCGCTCCCGCAGCCAGCCCTCGTGCTCGGACCGGGCCAGCGACCTGTACATGCGGTATACCTCCGCCGGCCCCGCGGCCGCGGGATCGCGCAGCACCGGGCGCAGTTCCTCCAGCCGCCGCACCGCGACGGACGGGAAGCTGACCCCTGCCGCCGCCCGCAGGCTACCATCAGCGTCCACGGCGATGGGCAGGCCGCTCACACCCGACAGGTCCATCGGCCAACACCCCCTCACGGCGCCGCGGCGGCCGCCTCCTGCCGCCCCTCACAATCGGCCATGCGCGCCGCCTGCGCCGCTATGAAACGGCCGAACTCGGCCCTCAGGTCCGGCCGCTCCAGGGCCAGCTCCACGGTCGCCTTGAGGAAACCGAGCTTGTCGCCCACGTCGAACCGCCGCCCGGCCACCGCCATGGCATGGACGCCACCGCGCCCCGCCAGGACGCGGAGGGCGTCCGTGAGCTGGATCTCCCCGTTCACGCCGGGGGGCAGATCCGCAAGGATGTCGAAGACCGCGGGGTCGATGACGTACCGCCCCACCACGGCCAGGCGGGACGGGGCCTCCACGGCGGCGGGCTTCTCCACCAGGTCGCTCACGGGGAAGGCGCCCCCCGCGCCCCGCCCACCCGCGGGATCGCTGAGAGCGCGCCCGCCGGCCGCCCCGCCCTCCGGCGCCGCCGGCCGCACGATGCCGTAACGGTGGACCTCCTCCTCTGGCACCTCGCACACCGCCACCACCGTGCCGCCCAGGCGCTCGTGCTCCCGCAGCAACTGGGCCAGGCACGGCTCCTCCCCCACGAACACCTCGTCCCCGAGCAGCACGGCGAAGGGTTCCGCGCCCACATGACACCGGGCCTGGTAGATGGCGTGCCCCAGGCCGCGCGGCTCCTTCTGGCGCACGAAGTGGATCTGCGCCAGGTGCGCGATGTCGCGCAGCACCTCGAGGAGTTCGCTCTTCTTGCCCTGCTCCAGGGCGCGTTCCAGTTCCACCGAGCGGTCGAAGTGGTCCTCGATGGCGCGCTTGCCGCGGCCCGTGATGATGAGGATGTCCTCGATGCCGGAGGCCACAGCTTCCTCGACCACGTACTGGATGATCGGCTTGTCCACGAGGGGAAGCATCTCTTTGGGCTGGGCCTTGGTAGCCGGCAGGAACCGCGTCCCCAATCCCGCCGCCGGGATGACCGCTTTCCGGACTCTCGCCATATCCCACTCCCCCACGTCGCTCTGCGGCACATGCGCACCTGCCCACGGCCTATTCTATTCGCCGGGCGGGAGATCCTCTCCTTCTATTGGCATGGCTGGGACTTTCCAGCCGCCCCCGGCGTCACCTCCCATCCGCGCCCCGCGCCCCCGGCCCCGCTGGGGGGATATACCCCCGCTCCTCGAGCCAGGCGAGGATCACCCCCGCGCTCTCCTCCGGCGTCTGCCTGTCGGTCTCCACGACGATCTCCGGGTTCTCGGGCTCCTCATAGGGGTCGGAGAGGCCCGTGAACTGGGGGATCTCGCCCGCCATCGCCTTCCGGTACAGCCCCTTCACGTCGCGGCGCGCGCACTCCTCGAGCGGGCAGCGCACATAGACCTCGATGAACGACCCTATCTCCCGGCGGCTGTACTCGCGCATGGTGCGGTAAGGCGAGATGAACGCGGCGATCACCGCCACCCCGTGGCGCGTCAGCAGCTTGGCCACGAAGGTAACCCGCTCGATGTTCCGCTCACGGTCCTCCCGGGAAAACCCGAGATCACGCGTAAGGCTCTGCCGCACCAGGTCGCCGTCCAGCCGCTCCACGGGTACCCCGCGACCGCGCAATTCCCGCTCCAGGATGCGGGCGATGGTCGTCTTGCCGGCCCCCGAAAGACCGGTAAGCCAGATGGTGAACCCTTTCAGCCCCATCACTCCCCGGATTGCCCGACGCCGGCGTGGTTGGCCGCTGGCACCGTTTCCTCAAACACCCGTTCCGCCACGGACAATGTATCATTTCCCATCGGAAAGGCGCAAACGCCCGGCGCCCAGCCACGGGAAACGCTGGCCCCAAGGGGGGATCGGGACGCCGGACCCCCGCTGCAGGAGGAAACGCGGAAAACGGTGAATCCTAAGCTGACTATGCCGCCGCCCCGCCGCGACGGCTGCCGGGGGTGTCGCCGTGCGGAAGCTGGTCCAGTACTTCGTGGAGGGCGTGCTGGTGCTGGCACCCATCGCCCTCACCATCTACGTCGTGGGGCGTATCCTCACCATCCTTGAGACCCTTGGCGAGAAGTACCTCCTCTTCGGGCTCGTGCGCCTGCCCGGCGTCGGGCTGGCCATCGCCGTGGCGACCATCACGCTGGTGGGGTTCCTCGCCGGCACCTGGGCGGTGCGGCGGGCGCTGGACTTTGGCGAGTCGCTCCTCGCCCGCATCCCGCTGGTGAAGAGCGTGTTCGGCAGCATCAAGGACGTGGTCGACGCCTTCGGCGGGAAGAAGCAGTCGTTCTCGAAGGTGGCGCTCGTCCGCGTCCCTGACATGCCCATCGAACTCCTCGGCTTCATCACCAGCGAGGACCTGGCCCTCCTGGGCGAGGCTGGACGGGACAAGGTGGCCGTCTACATACCCCAGTCGTTGCAGTTGGGGGGCTTCGTCGCCGTGGTGCCGCGCGTGAACGTGACGGTGCTGGAGACGCCCCCACAAGCAGCGCTCAAATTTCTCGTGACCGCCGGCATGACCGACAGCGGGTCGCGCTAGCGGCCGCGCATTATCCTTGGCTTTGATGGCAGAAATGCTCTTGAACTCGACCTCGCCTTGTGTTAACATGATGGTCGCCGCGGACGACTGAAAGCGTGCCGAAGTGGTGGAACTGGCAGACACGCGGTGTTCAGGGCGCCGTGGGCTCGCGCCCGTGTGGGTTCAAATCCCACCTTCGGCACCAAACTGGCGATGATCACAGGCGTCAGGCCTGTTTTTTGTCGAGCCTCTCGGCTTCGCAAAAACCGATGACAGTGCGAGAGTGCTGGAACTGGCAGACAGGCACGTTTGAGGGGCGTGTGGCGTATGCCGTGTGGGTTCAAGTCCCACCTCTCGCACCAGGAAGTCTGTAACGCCCCGTCGGTCTGAGTAGACAGGCGGGGTTTGAATTTTCTGCTTTCGGCACGTCTCCGCAACAATCAACAGGGGGAGACGTCCTTCATGGCCCGTCCTTGACTCCCAGGTGCCGCTTGAGCGCGGCCTGCAGGATTTGGGAATGGTCAGGGTTTTCTTGACGGCTTGCTCTTCAACCGCATTCCAGAACTCCACGTCAACACCCCCGCTGTGGAACCGGACAATCGCAGGGAACACTTACCTGTCCGCCATGTTTCACTCCTCCCAGATTTGATTCACCTCGCCCATCACGATAATAAAGCGGGAGCGGGGTGTTGGCCGGCGTGGAGGGATGCGGGTGATCATGCCACGCAGAGAAGCACGGGTTGCTAAACCTTCGGGGTGGATTTGGATATCTTTGGGTATGCGGGCCCAAAGTGGCTGGAACTCCGTCACAGGCTGGCCGTCCCGTCGGTCAACCTGAACCTAAGACCGGTGCGTTATCGATGCGGAGGCTGGCTGAGGGCGCGGGCGACCGCCTCGCCGAAGGCGTGTGCGGCTTTGGGGCCGGAGGCGGTCACGATGCGCCCGTCCACCTCGACCGGGTTGCCCGTGCAGTGCGCCCCGGCGGCGGTGAGCCGGTGGAGTTCCTCCGGCCAGCAGGTGGCGCGCCGGCCGGCCAAAAGCCCGGCGTTCGCCAGCGTGACGGGGGCGATACAGATGGCGGCCACCACCTTCCCGGCCGCGTGCGCCTGCCTGGTCAGGCGGTGGGCCGCCGGGTCGTCCCAGTAGCGTGAAGCACCGGAACCGCCCACTAAGATCACGGCGTCGTAGTCGTCAGGCTGCGCCTGGTCGAGTAAGAGATCCGGTTCGACCTCCATCCCCAGCATGCCGCGCGCCCGGCCAAGGGCGGCGCTGGCCACTGTCACCAGCGCACCCCTCTCCTCCAGCACGGCCCGCGGTTCCCGGTACTCCTCGTCCCGGAACCGGTCAGGCGCGATCACCATGAGGACCCGCTTGCCCGCGAGTTCCCCTCCCGCCATGGACATCACCTCTTTTCGACCCAAACGTCAAATCCACCGTTCACCTGGCCGACAACCTGGGCGCCAGATCCGAGACCAGCACGCGTTCAAAAGTGGCCAAGCCGGCGTTGTGGGCCAGCGCGACCGGTTTGCCGTAGCGCTCGGCCGCCTGGCGGACCAGACCGCTTGCCTTGTGGGTGGCATAGGCAGTGATCAGGACCACGCCGTCCGATCCGGATACGGCGCCATCTATCTGGCCGAGCTTCCCCAGCGCCGAGGCGAAGACCATCCTGCCCCTATAGGCCTCCACGATCTCCCGGTATCCCGCGACGCGCGTGTCACCACCGACGACGCAGATGAGCCGACCCTTCAAGGCCGAAGCCGGCGCGACCTCCGGCAACCGGGTTGCCTCGCCGCCCCGCCTGAGGCTAGCGAGGAGCTCCAAGATCTCCCTGTCCTGCTGTTCCACGATCTCGCGCAGCGCGGCCAATCGTTCCTCGTACTCCGCCACCGTCGCCTGAATCATCTTTTCGGCTTCCCTTGCCTGCTGCTGCAGCACCACCTCCGCTGCCTCGGCCCGCGCCCGGAGGCGCCGGATCTCGTCAGCCGCTTCTTCCCGGGCCCTTTCCGCTGCGCCCGCAGCTTCCCGCGCGTTCCCCCTCGCGGCCCGCACCGCGCTCCGGGCCTCCAGCAGTTCGCGTTTTAACTGCTCGATGCGGGTTTCCGCGGCCCGGAGGCGTTTGGCAAGCCTCGCGTTCTCCGCCTGCAGCTCGCGCCAGGACCGGTCCTGCTGGGCGGCGACGGCTTCCCGCATCCCGTCGGCCGCGCTGAGAAGGGAACGGCTCGATTCCCGCACCTCTTCCAGGGCCGCAGCGGCTGCCTGGCCGTAACGCCGGGTGATGCCCGCATGGTATTTGCCCGCTTTCAGGCAGAGCCAGTAGACGGTCGCCCAGTCACAGCCTTCCTGTAGCAGTTCGTCCAGGATCAGGTGGCTCCGAGCGGCCTTGATCCGGGCGATCTCTTGGGCAAACCGCCATGTCGCCCAGTCGCGCAGCCTCCCCCACACCCGGGGCTTCCTGATGTTGCGGACCACGCGCACCA
>JBBITQ010000039.1:0-8687 GCA_037440685.1 Clostridiales bacterium | reverse complement strand
AGCAGTTCGTACACCCGGTCGGCGTCCACGAACACCTTGCCCGTGAATGGGATATGCCCGGCGTTGTCCACCAGGCCCTCGATCTGGTCAATGATCTCTTCCAGATCCCGCTCCATGCCCACCCCTCCCCGCGCCGTCAAGGCGCAGCTTTTCCGCGAGACGGCGCTCCACGAGCGGCGGGACGAGCCCGCTCACGTTGCCGCCGTATCGCGCCACGGTCTTCACGATGCTGGAGCTGAGGTACGCATGCTCCGGGCGCGTCATCATGAAGAACGTCTCGAGCTCCGGGTGGAGCCTCATGTTCATCTGCGCCATCTGGAACTCGTATTCGAAGTCCGATACCGCCCGCAACCCGCGGATCACGACGCCGATCCCCCGTTCCCGCGCGTACTCCGTGACCATGCCGTCATAGGCCTCGACGGCCACGTTGGGCAGACCCCTCACGGCGTCGCGGATCATGTCCAGGCGCTCCTCGACGCTGAACAGCGCGCGCTTCTCCGGGTTGGGGAACAGGGTGACGAACACCCGGTCGAAGACGCGCGCCGCGCGCTCTATGATGTCGACGTGTCCGTTGGTGATCGGGTCAAAGGTCCCCGGGCACAGGGCCAGGCGCATCGTCCACCCCCGACTCCATATCTGGCAATTCGCCGGCACCGCCGGGTTCCCTGCCGCTTTCACCCAAAAACGACAGGGCGGTGGCCCCGTAGCGCCGCCGGTCTCTGACCTCCAGCCCAGGCGGCACGGGCTCCGGCTCTTCCCGCGGGCTGTGCTCCACCACCACGATCCCCCCGGGGGTGAGGAGCCCCTCCGCGGCCAGAGCAGCCAGGGTCGGCTGGACCAGGCCCCGTTCATAAGGCGGGTCTACGAAGACGATGTGGAACCGCCGCCCCTCCCGGCCCAGGAGCCTGATAGCATCCCGGGCGTCCATCCCCATGACGCGCGCCCGCCCCGCCCAGCCCAGGGCCGCGAGGTTGGCGGCGATCAGCCGCTGGCAGCCGCGGTGGGCGTCGACGAAGACCGCCGAGCGCGCGCCCCGGGAGAGCGCCTCTATGCCCAGGTTCCCCGTCCCGGCGTAGAGGTCGAGCACCCGCGCCCCCTGGACCGCGCGCCCCAGGATGTTGAAGAGGGCCTCCTTGACCCGGTCCGAGGTGGGCCGGGTGTGCTGGCCCGGCAGCGTCCGCAGCCGCCTGCCGCGGGCCGCGCCGGCGATGACGCGCAACATGGGCGTTCCGCCCCCTCAACGACGGCCGATCCCTGCTCGAAATTATATACTGGCAAACGTTCGCGGCGCGCCTCCGCGCATAGCATCCGCCCACGGCGGGACAATAAGGCTTGAAGAGGCCAAATTTACCCTCCCCCATAGGCTCTCCCTCCCCAGGGGGGCCAGGAAAGCTCCCGGGCCAGTCCTGGGGGCTTTTCTTTCCGCCCGGGGGCCGCGTATCCGCGGATGGCCCTGGAGACCGACCGGGTGTGACCGCGAGGTGTGCGACCATGGCCGAAGCATTCGTGGAATCGCCCCGCACCGACCTGGCCCTGGAAGCCTTCCAGCACGCGGCGGGGACGGCCCGCCGCATCGCCGGCGCCCTCTCCCAGGAGGAGCGCCACGGCGAGGTGGTGATCTCCCGCGTCTACGTGCAGACCGATGAGGCCGCCCAGGCGCTCGGGAAGCCCAAAGGCACCTACGTGACCATCGAGGCGCGCGGCCTGCGCCGGAGGAACGAGACCCTGCACGAACAGGTGGCGCGCCTCCTGGCCGCCGAGTTGAAACGGCTCCTCCCCAACACCGGGGAGGCCCAGGTCTTCGTGGTGGGCCTGGGAAACCGGCAGGCGACGCCCGACGCCCTCGGACCCAAGGTGGTCGACCAGCTCCTGGTCACCCGCCACCTGCCGGATTACGTCCCTGAAGACATGCGCGGGGGTCTGGGCTCCCTCTGCGCCCTGGCACCGGGGGTCCTGGGCATCACCGGGATTGAGACCGTAGAGATCATCGAGGGCATCGTGAACCGCATCCGCCCGGACGTGGTCGTCGCCGTGGACGCCCTGGCCGCGCGCAACATCGAGCGCATCCTGACCACCATCCAGATCGCCGACAGCGGCCTGAACCCCGGGGCAGGGGTGGGCAACCGGCACCGCGCCATCAACCAGGAAACCCTCGGCATACCGGTGGTCGCCATCGGCATCCCCACCGTCGTGCACGCCTACACCATCGCCATGGACGCCCTGGACCACCTCATCCAGCGCCTCCGGGCCAGCGATCCGTTCTACTCCTACCTCGACCGGCTGGGGGGAACGGAGAAGCACCGCATGGCTCAGGAGGTCCTCTCCCCATACGTGGGGGACCTGATGGTGACGCCGAAGGAGGTCGACATGGTGGTGGAGGATTTGTCCCGGGTCATCGCCGGGGGGATAAACGCGGCGGTGCACCGGCGCGTGGCGGAACGGCCCAACCTGCTTTGAGCGGGGCCGGCCCGCCTGGGGCACACCGGGCCGCAAAAAATGAGCGGTTGAGGGAAACCGCTCATCGTGATGGCGATTCACAAACAGGGTCGGTCCAGCCACGCTCCGGTTACCGGGTCGCGCGGGGAGTGGCGGGCGGGACCGGGGCAGCGCCAGCCTGGCCAGCCATCTGCTGCTCGGCCAACTGGATCATCCGCCGCACCATGTGACCACCCACAGCGCCGCACTGCCGGGCGGGCAGATCGCCCCAGTAGCCGTCCGGAGGAGGGGTGATGCCCACCTCACCGGCAACCTGGTACTTGAACTGATCGAGGGTCTGTTCCGCGCCCCGAACCAGAGCCCGGTTACCCCTCTGACCTGCGGCCATGGCCGTTCACCTCCTTCGTAGGCGTTATTATTGCTCCCGCCCCCTCCCCTATACTGGAACAATCTGCAGCGCGCCCGGGGCCAGGAACTTGGCGATCTCCGCCTCGAACCCCGGGAACGAGACGGACGCGCACGAGATGTCGTCGATGTGCGTCTCGCCGTCCGCCACCAGGGCCGCGACGGCCAGGGCCATGGCCATCCGGTGGTCACCGTGACTCCGGCAAGCGGCACCCGTGAGCCGGCGGCCGCCGCGGATGCGCAAGCCGTCCGGCAGCTCCTCGACCTCCGCGCCCATGCGGCCCAGCTCCCGCGCCACGGTGGCCAGCCGGTCGCTCTCCTTGACCTTGAGCTCGGCGGCGTCTCGGATCTCGGTCTCACCCTCCGCCACCGCCGCGGCCACGGCCAGGACCGGGATCTCGTCGATGAGCCGCGGGATGAGGGGGCCGCCGATGCTCACGCCGCGGAGCGCGGAGCTAGAGACCTCGAGGTCGGCCACCGGCTCGCCGCTCTCTTCGCGCTCGTTCAGGACGCGGATGCGAGCGCCCATCTCGCGGAGCACCTCCAGGATGCCGGCGCGCGTCGGGTTCACGCCGACGCCGCGGATGAGCACCCGGCTGTCGGGCACGATGGCACCCGCCACGAGGAAGAAGGCGG
This sequence comes from Clostridiales bacterium, assembly GCA_037440685.1. Classification (GTDB taxonomy): domain Bacteria; phylum Bacillota; class Sulfobacillia; order DYIH01; family JBBITQ01; genus JBBITQ01. The sequence goes on along the minus strand of JBBITQ010000039.1, from coordinate 5,210 downwards.
CCGAGGAGATGTCTCCGGGGACCGTCACCTCGCGGCCCTGGAGTTCCGCCGGGCCCTCCACGGCGACCGTCGTGCCGTCCACGTGGACCGGCGCCCCGAAGTACGCCAGCATGCGCTCGCTGTGATCCCGGGACGGGAAGGGCTCGGACACCTCGGTGCGGCCGGCGGCACCCAGCCCAGCCAGGAGGATGGCCGACTTCACCTGAGCCGAGGCGACGGGGAGGGCGAAGCGGCCCGGGCGCAGCTCACCCCCGCGCACCGCCAGCGGCGCCAGGCTGTCTCCCCTGCGGCCCCAGATCTGCGCGCCCATCTGCCGCAGAGGCTCGACCACCCGGGCCATGGGGCGGCGGCGCAGCGAGGCGTCGCCCGTGATGGCGGAGAAGAAGGGCTGCCGCGCCAGGATGCCCAGCAGGAGCCGCATGGTGGTACCGGAGTTCCCGGCGTCCAGGACGTTCTCCGGCTCGCTGAACCCGGCCTCCCCCCGCCCCTCGACCACCACCGGGCCACCACCGGAACCCAGGTCCACCGCCACCCCCAGGGCGCGGAAACAGCGCACCGTGCTCAGGCAGTCGTCACCCGGCAGGAAGTTGTGGATCCGGGTCCGCCCCCGCGCCAGGGCGCCGAGCATCACCGCCCGGTGGGAGATGGACTTGTCGCCGGGGACGCGTATCTCCCCCCGGTAACCGGCGCTCCGCCGGAGCGCCAGCGCCCGCGGTCCGGGCCGGGCCCCCGCGCCCTCCTCGCATCCCGTTCCCATGGAACCGCTCCCTTCGCCGACGCGCAGCCGCTGGGCAACCGCCCTAGCGTCGCTGCACCTTGTAACCGGCCTGCCCGAGGACGGCGAAGGCCCGCCCGCATTCCTCCTCGGTGGCGAAGCCGAGGCGGATGGTGCCACCCTCACCCTCGCGCAGGCGCAGGATCTCGATGTCCTCGATGTTTATGCCGTGCTCGCCCAGGAGCCCGGCCAGCGCGCCGATCACCCCCGGACGATCCGGCACCGTCACCGCCAGCTCGAAGTAGGCGGGCAGCAGCCCCTTTGGCCGGCGGGGCAGGCGCTGCCGCGTCTCCCGCGCCAGGGTGAACTCGGCGTAGATCGCCCCCCGGTCACCCGCGGCCACCGCCGCCTCCAAGACGGCCAGCGAGCGGCGGAACCGCTCCAGCATCTCCAGCACCGGCTGGCGGTTGGAGGTGAGGATGTCCATCCAGATGCCGGGAGGGCTGCCAGTGATGCGGGTCGTGTCGCGGAAGCCTCCGGCAGCCAGGGCCAGGACTCCGCTCTCCTGTTCCTCGGCCGCAGCCACTGTGTTCACCAGCGCCACAGCCACCAGTTGGGGCAGGTGGCTCACCGCCGCCACCAGGCGGTCGTGCCGCTCCGGGTCCATGGTGGCCACCTGGGCTCCCGTCAGTTCCACGAGCCGCCGCAGCCGTTCCACCTCCGGAGGAGGCACCGCCGGCCCTGGGGTGAGGACGTACACCGCGTTCTGGAACATGTAAGGATCGGCGGCCTCGATCCCCTGCCCTTCGGAACCGGCCATGGGGTGGCCACCGATGAAGGTGACGCCGGCCGGCAGGGCTTCCACCATGCGCCGGCAGATCTCGGCCTTGGTGCTGCCTACGTCGGTGACGACCGTCCCCGGCCTGAGCAGGGCGCCCAACTCCTCCGCCATGGCGAGGGTGGCTCCCACCGGCGTGGCCAGGACCACTAGATCCGCCTCCGCCACGCCCTCCTCCAGAGACGCGGCGGCGCGGTCAATGGCCCCGATCTCGAGCGCCCTGGTCAGGGAGGCCGCCACCAGGTCGACGCCGGTGATGCGGGCGCCGACGCCGCGCTGGCGCCAGGCCAGGCCCAGCGATCCTCCGATGAGGCCCACCCCGACGATGGTGATCTCCCTGAAGAAAGCGCTCACCCCCGGCCCGATGAACCACGCGCCCCTAACGCGCCGCCACCGCCTGCGGGCGCCGGCACGGGCGGCCGATGGCAGCGGCCACGGCGGCCACCTGCTCCATCATGCGGGCGAACCGCTCCGGCGTCAGCGACTGGGGCCCGTCCGACAGGGCCTCCTCCGGCTTCGGGTGCACTTCGACGGCCACGCCGTCGGCCCCTGCCGCCACGGCGGCCCGCGCCATGGGCGTGACCAGGTTCCACTTGCCCGTGCCGTGGCTGGGGTCGACGATCACCGGCAGGTGGGTCAGCTCCTTAACCACCGGCACGGCGTTGAGGTCCAGGGTGTTGCGCGTCTCCGTCTCGAACGTGCGGATCCCCCGCTCGCAGAGCACGACCTGGTAGTTGCCCTCGGAGAGGATGTACTCGGCGGCCATCAGCCACTCCTGGATGGTGGCCGCCATGCCGCGCTTGAGCAGCACCGGCTTCCCGGCGCGGCCCACGGCTTTCAACAGGTAGAAGTTCTGCATGTTGCGGGCGCCCACCTGGAACATGTCGGCGTATTCCGCCACCAGCGCCACCTGCTCCGGCGCCACCACCTCCGTGACCACGGGGAGGCCATACCGCTCGCGCGCCTCGGCGAGGAGCCTCAGCCCCTCCTCCTCCAGCCCCTGGAACGTGTATGGAGATGTACGCGGCTTGAAGGCCCCGCCGCGCAGGAGTCGCGCCCCCGCCCGGCTCACCGCCTCGGCGGTGGCCATGAGCTGCTCCCGGCTCTCGACCGCGCAGGGACCGGCGATGACCACCACCTCGTCGCCGCCGATCTCCACGCCGCCTACGTTCACCACGGTGCGCTCCGAGCGGAACTCCCGGCTCACCAGCTTGAACGGCTTCATGATGGGCACCAGGCGCTCCACCCCTGCGAGCGCCTCCAGGCCCGCCGACGCCAGGGCGGCCTTCTCCGCCGCCCCTCCGATGGCGCCGATGACGGTCCGCTGGGCCCCCCGGGAGACGTGCACGCCGAAGCCCAGCGCCTCCAAGCGCTCGATGACGTGTTGGATCTGGTCTTCCGTGGCCCCGGGCTGCATGACCACGATCATCCCCGGATCACCCCCTCCGGCAGCAGCGCAAACACCACTAAGACCTCCATCGGCTGCAACCCCCCTGTGGTAAACAAAAACCTCCGTCCCCTGCAGGGACGGAGGTTACCCGCGGTACCACCCTGGTTGGCCGCCCCGCGCCCGGGGCGCGTGCGGCCCACCTCGCCCGGGTACTTCCCACAGACGCACGGACGCGTCCCCGGGGCATACCCGCTCCCTGGTAACGGCGGGAGTGGCCGGCCGCCCTACTCGCCGCGCCAGACCAGCCAGGCCGGCTGGCCGCCAGCGGGGCTTTGGGGACGGCGCTCCCGGGTGTATTCAACGGACGCGCGGCACCGGACTCGCACCCTCACCCGGCTCTCTGAGCCGCCGGACCCGCCTACTCTGCCCGGTCATCGCTTTCTCCTGAAACTTCCTTAAATTATATTACCAATTCCAGCCGTCCGGTGTCAACGTGGCGTATGATCCAAGATGCGATCCCTGCCGCCCAACCGCCCACACGCTATCATTGGTGGCCGCGGGCTTCGTGGCCGCCATGCCGATGAGACCGCCGGTCACCGACAGGACCATCGCCTCGATGAGGAACTGCCAGAGGATATCCCGCCGCCGCGCTCCCAAGGCGATTGCGGATGCCGATCTCACGCGTGCGCTCGGTGACGGATATGGTATCACCTCACACCCCCTGCAAAAAGCGTACCACATCCCGCAGCGACGGCCTGATCCCGTAACTCAGCACCCCCACCCGGTAGATGCGTCCGGCCAACCACATCACCCCCACGACCGCCGCGGCCAGCAGGAGGACTGAACGACCCACCTGCCAGGCCGGGGGCGGCGCCATGACGATGCGGGCGAACATCACCGTCGGCGTGAAGAACGGAATGAAGGAGAGTACGGCGGCCAATCGGCCGTCGGGATCGAACACGGCCACCTCGGAGACGAAGTAAGAGATGATGACGGTCATCATGACCGGCGCCATCGTCGCCTGGCTGTCCTCCACGCGGCTGACCAGGGAGCCCGCAGCCGCGAAGAGGGCGGCGTAGAGGAAATACCCCAAGAGGAAGACGACGGCCAGGTAACCGATGAGAGCCGGGCGCAAGACGCCCGTGTCTACCCCGGTCAGGGCCATCCCCGTCGCCATCAGCACCCCGAGGACGGACCCCGCGATCAGGAACTGGGTCAAACCCAGGGCACCCAGGGCGACGATCTTGGCGGCCATCATCGGAAAGGGCCGCACCGCCGACACCAGCACCTCCATCACCCGGGACGTCTTTTCCTCCAATGCCCCCTGAAACACGAAGGCGCCGTAGACAATAATACCCATGTACATGATCATGAGCATGACGAACACCAGCCCGACCTTGAACCCAAGTTCTCTCTCGCCCGCGGCCTTGGCACCAAGGTGCACTTCCCGCACGGCGACGGGCTGCGCCAGGCGGTCGACCACACCGGCGTCGAGGCCGAGGGCTTCCGCCCGCGCCCTCATGGCCATCCGGCTGACGGCCGCCTCGATGCGCTTGGCCTCGGCCAGGACGTTCAGTTTGGCACTTTGCCATTCAACGGATAGGCCGTCAGGAAACCGCCCACGGACGACCAGGAGGGCGTCGGCCCCGCCCTTGCGCACCTCCTCGCGCACCACGAGCACCCGTTCCGGCCGACCGCCTCCAGGTGGAAGCGGGGACGGCCGTCGGGGAGCTTGTCGTTGAGCGCTTCTGCCAACCCGGGCCAGACGCGGCCGGTCTCGTCGGCCACCGCGACCGACACCGGACCGGCCACGCTAAGGCCCAAGAGGCCGGGCAGCATCGGGAGGAGGGTGACCAGCACCAGGAGGGTCGCGGTGCTGGCGATGAAGGCCCGGCCCTTTATCCGTTCCAGGTATTCCCGCGCCAACACGAGGCGGAACTGTTCCACTGACCTCAACCTCCCTGCGCGGCCTCACCGGCCGCGTCTGCCCGCAAAACCGTCTCCGCCGCCGGCATCCCGTCACCGGCGCCAGTCAACTGCAGGTAGACCTCTTCCAGCGGCGGCGGGCCGGCCTGGAACCGCGCCACCCGCCCGTGAGTGACCGCCGCCCGGAGCACCTCCTGGGGGTCCATGCCGGCCGGCAAGGACAACTCCAGATCCCGGCCCCGTTCCTCAACCACTGCAAGACCCGCGAAGCTACCCAAGAAGCGGCGATCGAACTTGCCCCGGTTCAGTGGACACCTCAAGGCTTGGGGTTAGATCATGAT
>JBBITQ010000038.1:1069-8702 GCA_037440685.1 Clostridiales bacterium | reverse complement strand
CCCACCGGCGCCAGGGATATGGTCAGCACCTTCCCCAGGGCGGTCTGGGGCGTCAGGTCTCCGAACCCGATGGTCAGCATCGTCACCATGGTGTAGTAGAAAGCGTCGAGCAGGCTCCACCCCTCGATGCCCGCGAAGAGCAGGGCGCTCGTGAGGAAGAGGCCCGCCAGCAGCGCGAGGTAGACGGAGAGCCGCCTCCAGCCCCGGCCCGGTTCATTCCCGCTTTGGGTGCGCGCTCGGTTCCCCCTGGACATCGGTAGCAGAGTTCCACGGCCGGTGCAGGTTTCCTGCCCGGCGGCGGACGGCATGGTCATCGTGGAACCCCGCGATCGGCGGGGTCATAGGCTGTAGCGGGCTGCGGAGGCGTTGCCCGGGAGGGGTCGCGAATGCACCTCGCCGTCATGCTCGAGCGCGCCCAGGAGGCGTATCCCGAGGCAGAGGTCCTGGTGGACGGGCAGGAGCGGCTGCGTTACGGCGAATGGAGCCGCCGTGTCGATGCCGTGGGCCGGGGCTTTTACGAAATGGGCGTCCGCCCCGGCGACCGCGTCGCCGTGTGTGCCCGGAACGGGGAGCCGTGGGCGACGGCCTACTTCGCCCTCCTGAAGTTGGGCGCCGCGCCGGTGCTCCTCAACTTCCGCTGGAAGGCGGAGGAGCTAGCCTACGCCATGGACGAGGCGACTGTCCGGGCCGTGGTCTACGACGGGACGGCTGGACCCGAGGTGGGGCGCGCCCTGGCCATGCTGGGGTCGCGGGCACGGGGGGTGCGGCAGGTGACGGTCGCCAGGGAGGCGGAAGGGGACGGCGAGGCGGTGGCGTACCAGGAGCTGCTGTCCGCCCCCCCAGGTCCGCCCTTGGGTCCGCGGGACGACTCCTGCTGGAGCAGCATCCTTTACACCTCCGGCACGACAGGCAGGCCAAAGGGGGTCTGCCGGTCGCACAGGAGCGACTGGGCGGCCGCCCTGGCCCTGGTCGTCGAGCACCGTTGGGAGCGGTTCGAGCGCACCCTCGGGGCGATGCCGTTCTGCCACACCATGGGCCTGCACACGCTGCTCAGCATCGTTCTCCTCAACGGGACGGTGGTGGTGATGCCCAGCCTGGATGCCCGGGAAGCGCTGCGGCTGATCGCCGCCGAAGGCGTCACCGCCCTGTACCTCGTGCCCACCGCCTTCCACGACCTGGTGGGGCAGGCGGACGCGGGCGGGTGGGACGTGCCCCCGGTCCCGAAGCTGGCCACGGCTGGCGCGCCCATGCCGGAGTCCCTCGTGAAGGCCTGCGCCCGGGTCTTCCGGCCCCGGGTGTTCGTCAACCACTACGGCTGCACGGAGATGCACGTCATCGCGGTGAACCCCGACCTGACCCGGAAACCGCGGGCGGCCGGCCGCCCGGCCCTGGGCGCGCGCGTTCGGGTGGCGCCCCTGGACCGGGGCCGGGGGATCCGCCTGGGCGAGGCCGCCGCGCCTGGGGTCCTCGGCGCCATCATGGCGGACGCGGCGAGCGCCCAAGCCTTCTCCGGCTACCTCAACCGCCCTGACGCCACGGCGGAGGTGCTTGGGGAGGGGTGGTACGTGACGGGGGACCTGGGTTTCGTGGACGCGGACGGAGACCTGCACGTGGTGGGCCGGCTCGATGACATGATCATCAGCGGCGGCGAGAACATCCACCCGGCCGAGGTGGAGGAGGTCTTGCGGCGTCACCCCGCCGTGCGGGACGTGGCCGTGGTGGGGATGCCGGATGAGAGGTGGGGGGAGGTGGTCACGGCGTTCGTGGTGCCGAAGGCGGCGCTGTGCGCGCCTGCGGACCGGGAGCGCCTCGCGGGCGATCTCGAGCGGTTCTGCCGCGCAGCCCCCGACCTGGCGCGGTACAAGCGGCCGCGGCGCTTCGTCTTCGTCGCGGCGATCCCCAGGACACCGTCCGGAAAGGTGATGCGGAGGGCGCTGCGGGATGGGGCGGGCAGGCCTTGCGGGGCGGAGGAGACCAACACTCGGGAGGAAAGGTGCGGCGGGCGATGATCGACACGAGGTTGTCCCACTTCGATCTGCCGCCCCAGTGGTCAACCATGCGCGAGGCCGCGAGGCTGGAGCGCGACCGAGGGGCGCGCATCATCCACATGGAGAAGGGCGACTACGGCGCACCGGAGTTCCAGCCGCCGCGGGAGGCGGTGGCAGCTGCGGTGGCCGCCCTGGAGCGGCAGGAGGTCAGGTACGCGCCCGGCCCCGGGATCGAGCCGCTGCGGCGCGCCCTGGCCGAGGAGATGTCGCGGCGCGGCCGGCCGACGGAGCCGGAGGAGGTGGTGGTCACGCCGGGCGCCAAGTTCGCCATCGCCGCCAGCCTCCTCATCATGCTGGACGAAGGCGACGAGGTGATCCTGCCCGACCCCGGCTACCCGCCTGACGAGTTCTGGGCGCGTTACCTGCGGGCGGTGGTCAGGCACGTCCGCTTCACCGACTCGCGCCGGCTCGACTGCGACCACCTGGCCGCCCTCATCGGGCCGCGCACCCGCGCCGTGGTCCTGAACAGCCCCCAGCGCCCCAACGGGCAGCTCATCGAGAACATCGACGAGGTGGCGGCGGTGCTGGAACGCCATCCCTGGGTGCGGGTGATCTCCGACGAGATCTTCTCCCAGATCGTCTACGAGCCGTTCCGCCACCGCTCCCTCTCCGAGCACCCGGCGCTGCGCGACCGGACGGTGGTTATCGACACCTTCTCTAAGACCTTCGCCATGACCGGCTTCCGCATCGGGTGGGTGGTGGCGCCGGCGGAACTGGCCCGGAAGTACGACATCGTGCTGCAGAACATCTGCACCAACGTGCCGGTATTCATCCAGGAGGCGGCCCTGGCGGCGCTCGCGGCGCCGCGGGATTACGTGCGCGACCTCCGGGCGCGGCTGCTGCGGAAGCGCGACCTGGCCTATGCGATCCTCTCCACCTCGCGGGTGCTGCGGACGGAGCTCGCCCAGGCCACGTTCTACCTTTTCCCGCGGCTGCCTGCGGGGACCGACGACCAGGAGGTGGTGCGCCACCTGCTGAAGCGCGGGGTGGCGGTCGTGCCGGGCTCGGCCTTCGGACTGTCAGGAACAGGGCACATCCGTCTCACCTTCGCCCTGGAGGACGGTATCCTCCAGGAGGGCGTGGAACGGCTCGTGGAGGCGGTCGACGCTTACGCGGGCTGAGATGGGGGCGCGACGTGTCCCGGGGAGGGCAGCAGCCGGCGATGGAGCACCAGCCGCGGTTTCCGCTCTCCGAACTCCTCGGTCCCGCCGACGGCCTTCCCTTTGGCCGTTGGGAGGGCGTCATGGTGACCGGCCTGGCCGTCGACTCCCGTCTGGTGCAGCCCGGAGACCTCTTCTTCGCCCTCCGGGGGAGAGTGCACGACGGGGTCCGGTTCATCCCCGAGGCGCTGGCGCGCGGGGCCGCAGCCGTCGTGGTCCCGGCGGAGACCGGGCCGGTGGTGGGGCTCCCCGGGCTGCGCGCCGCCGATCCCAGGCGTCTCTTCCCCGACGTGGCGAGGCGCTTCTACGGCGATCCCGCCCGCGCCCTGCGCATCGTGGGTGTGACCGGGACCAACGGCAAGACCACCACCGCTGCCATGGTGGCCGCGATCATCGGTGCGGCCGGCGCGCGGGCTGGCTACCTGACCACCGCCGAGGTCTACACCGGCCGTCGCCGCTACCGACCGGAATACACGACGCCGGAGGCCCACGAGCTCCACCGCTGTTTTCGGGAGATGGCGGATGCCGGGCTCGGGTATGCCTGCATGGAGGTCTCCTCTCACGCGGTGGTTCTCGACAGGATCCGCGGCGTCCCGTTCCGCGTGGGGATCGTGACCAACGTCACGCCGGACCACCTGGACTTCCACGGCTCGTTCCAGGCTTACGCCGCGGCGAAGGGGGCGTTCGTGGAGGGCCTGGCACCATCCGCCGCCTGCCTCCTCAACGCCGACGACCCCGTGGTGCGGGCGATGGCGGCCGGCACGCGGGCGCAGGTGATCACATACGGCTTCGGGGATGCCGCCGTCCAGGCGGCGGCGGTGGAGTATCTTGCGGCGGGGATGCGGTTCGTCTTACACGTGCGCGCCGCGCTGCCGCTCCTGTCGGGGGCCGGTACGGTTGGCCCCCTCAGCTTCCCCGCCGTGATCCCCCTCCCCGGGCGTCACAACGTGCAGAACGCCCTGGCCGCGGCCGCTGCGGCCCTGGTGGAGGGGATCGATCCGGAGGCGGTGCGCCGGGGCCTGGCCGGGTTTCGGCCCCCGGCCCGGCGCCTGGAGACGCTCCGCGTCGGGGACCGCACGGTGATCAGCGACGTGGCCATGAACGAGGGGAGCTACGAGACGGTGTTCGCGACCGTGGCGGCGCTGGGGTTTTCCCGATTGGTGGTCGTCAACGCCATCCGGGGCAACCGGGGCCCCGAGGTGAACGCCGCCGTCGCCCGCGTGCTGGCGCGCTGGAACCGGCGGCTGGGCTTCGCGCCCCTCATCGCGACGGCGAGCCGAAGCCACGTGGGCCGGTATCGCCCCGACTACCGGGTGCGCCCGGAGGAACTGGCGGCGTTCGTCGAGACGGCAGAGCGGGAGGGCCTGGCCGTGTCCGTGCACGAGGAACTCCCGCCGGCCATCGCCGAGGGGGTCGCGCGCCTGGTTCCGGGCGGTGCCTTGTTACTCCTTGGCACCTTCGGGATGGACGACGGCGCGCGGCTGGCCGCCCAGCTCCTCGGCGCGGGGGAGGCCAGAGCCGGCGGGGGCGGGGTCGTCCTCTAGCCTGAGGAGGTGCCACATCACGACGGCGTCCTCGCCGTTGCCGAAGAACCGGCGGCACAGCCCCAGCGGCTCCCAGCCCAGCTTGTGGAGGAGCGCAAGTTGGGGCGCGTTGGACTGCCGCACCTCGCCCATGAACCAGCGCGCGCCCATGCGGGCGGCGAGGCGGTCGGCGGCCACCTGCAGGCACGTGGCCAGGCCGCGCCGTCGGTGGGCGGGGTGCACGCCCATGCTGATGGTGTGGGCGATGGGGCCGAGGACCTGGAAGCCGATGTAGGCCACCACCTCCCGCCCCTGGCGAACGGCGAGGTAGTGCGTATCCCGTCTCGCCCAGAGGCGGAGGAGGGCGGCGAGGCCTAGCGGCTCGGGGAACAGCAGGCGCTCCAGGCGCGCCACCTGAGGCAGGTCGGGAAGCCCCAGGCGCCCGATGACGTAGGGCCGTCGGTCCTCCGGGCTTGGGCGGCGGTTCGGCCTCTGCAAGCCGGTCACCCCCCGCCAGGCTATGCACCGCCTCTTGAGAGTGATATCATCCTGACGGCACCATGCTTCCGGGAGGGGACTGGTGGGATATGAAGGCCATCCGCTACCACGAACACGGGGGACCGGAAGTGCTGCGGTACGAAGAGGTGCCGCGGCCGGTGCCCGGTCCGGGGGAAGTCCTGGTCCGGGTACGGGCCTGCAGCGTCAATCACGTCGACCTGCGCAACCGCTCGGCCCAGGGAGGGGGGCGCATCGGGCTGCCGCGGATCCCGGGGGCCGACATCGCCGGAGAGGTGGCTGCGTGGGGCGAGGGCGTCGACGCGCGGGCGCGGGGGTGGGAGGTGGGCACGGCGGTGTTGGTCCACCCCGCCATCTCCTGCGGCCGCTGCCCGGCGTGCCTGGCGGGACGGGAGAACGCCTGCCCGGAGATCCGGGTGCTGGGCTGGCACCGGGACGGCGGCTCCGCGGAGTTCGTGGCGGTCCCCGCCGCCGTCATCCTGCCCTTCCCCCAGGGTCTGGGTTTCGCCGAGGCCGCGGCGTTCCCGCTCGTCTTCCTGACGGCGTGGCACATGCTGGTGGCGCGCGCCCGGGTTCAGCCCGGGGACACGGTGCTCGTCCTGGGGGCTAGCGGCGGGGTGGGTTCGGCGGCGGTGCAGATCGCGTCCCTCCTCGGGGCGCGCGTCCTGGCCGCGGTGGGCGACGACGCCAAGGCGGAGCGCGTCGCCGCCCTGGGGGCCGAAAGGGTGATCAACTACGCCCGCGAGGACGTGCCGGCGGCCGTGCTGGAGGCCACCGGCGGGTGGGGCGTGGATGTGGTCGTGGACCACGCCGGTCTGGCCACGTGGGCGACGGCGCTGGCCTGCCTCGCCCGCTACGGACGCCTGGTAAACTGCGGAGCTACCACAGGGACGCGGATCGAGTTCGACCTGCGGGAGTTCTACCGCCGGCAGATCAGCCTCTTGGGTTCGTTCCTCGGCACCCGGGCGGAGATGCTCAGGATCATCGCCCTGGTGGAGAAGGGTAGGCTGCGGCCGGTGGTGGACCGCGTCTTTCCCCTGGCCGAGGCGGCCGCAGCCCATCGCTACGTGGAAGAGCGCCGGCACTTCGGCAAGGTGGTCCTGGTCCCTTGAGCGGAGGATAGCTTTCCTTGCCTCCGGGGACCTCTTGTGGTAACCTGGAAACGATCTCCTGACGGGTGGTGGTTCCGCGTGGAACTCCCCGCCCTGGCAGCGATCCTCGGACGGGCGCCGAGCCCGGACAAGGCGCACCTGTACCTCCGGGCGATGGTGCACTCATCATACGCCAACGAACGTGGGGAGGAAGGCCTAGCATCCAACGAGCGCCTGGAGTTCCTCGGTGACGCGGTGCTCCAGCTCGTCGTGAGCGAGTATCTTTATACCAGGTACGGCAACCTGCCGGAGGGTGAGCTCACGCGCATCCGGGCCGCCGTAGTCTCCACGCCCACCCTGGCGCGGAAGGGGGCGGAGCTGGGGCTGGGCAGGTTGCTGCTGCTGGGCAGGGGCGAGGAGGTGACAGGCGGGCGGGAGCGCGCTTCCTTGCTGGAAAACGCCTTCGAGGCCCTGGTGGGGGCGGTTTTCCTGGACGGCGGGCTGGACGAGGCACGGCGCTTTGTGCTGCGCGTCCTGGAGCGGGAGATCGCCCTGGCCGCGCGCGGGGAGTATCGCCGCGACTGGAAGACCGAGTTGCAGGAACTGGTGCAGCGGGAGGGGATGACCCCCGAGTACCGGGTGGTGGCGGAGAGCGGCCCTGACCATGCCAAGTCCTTCGAGGTGGTGGTGCTGGTCGGTGAGCGGGAAGCGGGCCGGGGCAAGGGGAAGAGCAAGAAGGAGGCGGAGCAGGAGGCGGCCCGGACAGCCTTAGCGACGATGCAGGCGTCGAGAGCAGGACGACGAACAGAGTAGCCGGCTCGTGGGGAGAGGGGTGGCTGCTATGGATGTGCTGAAGGTATCGGCTCAGTCGAACCCGAAATCGGTGGCTGGCGCCCTTGCCGCTGTCCTGCGCGAGCGCGGGACTGCCGAAGTACAGGCGATCGGGGCTGGCGCCGTGAACCAGGCGGTGAAGGCCATCGCCATCGCGCGAGGTTTCGTGGCGCCCAACGGTATCGACCTCGTCACCGTTCCGGCCTTCGCCGAGATCGAGATCAACGGGCTGGAACGCACCGCCATCAAGTTCACCGTCGGCCCGCGCTGAGCGGGTGGCGCCCGGAGAGAGGCCATGCATCTCAAGCTCATCGAGATCGCCGGGTTCAAGTCCTTCGCCGAACGCACCAGGCTGGAACTGGGGCCTGGCATCACAGCCGTCGTCGGGCCCAACGGGAGCGGGAAGAGCAACATCGCCGATGCCATCCGCTGGGCGCTGGGGGAGCAGAGCGCCCGCGAGTTGC
>JBBITQ010000038.1:0-1015 GCA_037440685.1 Clostridiales bacterium | reverse complement strand
CAAGCCGGTGAGCCTGGCGGAGGTCTCCCTGACCCTCGACAACAGCGACGGCTTCCTGCCCATCGACTTTACCGAGGTGACGGTGTCCCGGCGGGTGGACCGGTCGGGGACCAGCGACTACGCGGTGAACCGCGCCCCCTGCCGGCTGAAGGACGTAGTGGACCTGATCTCCGGCAGCGGCATGGGCTGTGACGCCTATTCGTTTATCGGCCAGGGGCGGATCGACGAGATCCTCTCCCACAAGCCCGAGGACCGGCGGCTGGTGCTGGAGGAGGCGGCCGGGATCTCCCGTTACAAGCATCGCAAGGCCGAGGCCTTGCGCCTCGTGGAGCATGCGCGGGCGCGGGCGGCGCGCCTGCAGGACCTCGCGGCGGAGCTCGCCCAGCGGTTGCCGCCACTGCGCGAGGAGGCGGAGCGGGCGGCGCGGCATGAAGAGCTCTCCCGGCGCCTCCGGGAGACGGAGGCGGCGCTCCTGGCCCTGGACCTGCGCGGGGTGCTGGTGCGGCTGGAGGACAGGGTGGCGCGCAACAGGGCCTTGGCGGAAGAAGCCCGGGCGCGGGAGGAGGAGGCGGCGTCCCACCAGGCCGCCCGGGATGGCTGCCGCGAACGGTTGGAAGGTGTGGAACGGGAGCTCGACCGCGTCGGACAGGCAATCCTGACCGCGGCCCAGGCGGAGGAGCGGGCGGTCGCGGCCGCTCAGAGGCGGCAGGAGCACCTGGCCGTCCTGGCGTCGCAGCGGCAGCGGATCACGGCGGAGCTCGCGGACCTGGAGAAGCGGCTGGCGGTCTCGCAGGAGGCGGATGAAAGCGGCTCGGCTTCGCTGGCGGCCCTTCGCGCGGAGGTGTCGGCCTGCCGGCAGGCCGTGGCGGAACTGGAGGCCTGCCTGGCGGAGCACGAGGCGCAGAGGGCGGCCCTCGCCCGGGAGGCGCGGCGCTATCAGGACGAGCTGTGGCGCGTGATGGAGGAGGCGGCGCGGGCGCGCAACCAGGCGGCCGCCGCCGCCCGCGAGGAGGAG
>JBBITQ010000037.1:0-8952 GCA_037440685.1 Clostridiales bacterium | reverse complement strand
GGCGGTGCGCAACCTGCGCGCGGAGATGCATGTGCCGCCTGCCACCAAAGCGGCGGTGGTCGTGCGCGCCGACGGCCGCGACCTCGCGGTGCTGCAGGCCGGCTCCGATTACCTGAAGCTGATGGCCAACCTGGCCAGCGTGTCCTTCAACCCCGAGGAGGGCGACTCGAGGAAGTCGGTGTCGGCCGTGGTGGGTGGCGCCGAGCTGGTCTTGCCCCTGGAGGGCTTGGTCGACGTGGAGAAAGAGGCGGTGCGCCTGGAGCGGGAGCTGGGGGAGGCCGAGGAGGAGCTGGCGCGGACGCGCGCCAAGCTGGCGAACCCGGGGTTCACCGCCCGGGCGCCGCAGGATGTCGTGGAAAAGGAGAGGAAAAAGGCGGAAGAAACGGCGCTGAAGGTGGAGCGGCTCAGGGAACGCCTGGCTCGCCTGCGGGGTTGATCGTGCTGCTAATTTATGGTAGTAATGGGTTGGTGCCATCCTTGTGGATGCCGAGCATCCTTGTTACACTTAGAACGGCTCTCGGCCGGAATTCGGCGATTTGAGCCCCGTTTCTTGAAGCGTAGCGTCGCTGGGGGTAGCGCTGCTTGCGGGGTAAACGTGGCAGTTGGGCCATAGTCGTGGTCTGCCTCCTCGTCGGGGTCTTCGTCGGCAACAAGGTAGGGGAGGCGTTGCGCGCTACCCTGCCCGTCATGGCCCGGTACGGTGCTCTGGACTTGCCGGCGCGGGAGGTCTCGGTCCTGGACTTCGCGTTCACCTTGGGGCTCCGCTTGAAAGTAAACCTCGGAGGCGCGCTGGGGGGCCTGCTCGGCATCTTCCTGGCGAGGCGGATCTGAGCGGTGGCAGGCACTGGGTATGCGGCCGGGCCCTTTTGGCTGGCATCCGCTTCCCCGCGGCGGCGCCAGTTGCTGGCGCAGATCGGGCTGGATTTCACCGTCGTGGAAAGCCGCGTGGACGAGGGCGCCATCTTGCGCCGGAGCGGGGAAGGCCGGGAGGGGCGCGATCCCCGCGCCCTCACCGTCGCCCTCTCGTTGGCGAAGGCGCGCGAGGTGGCCGGCCGGGTGGAGCGAGGCCTGGTGATCGGCGCCGACACGGTGGTCGTGCTCGAGGGCGACATCCTCGGCAAGCCCCGAGACGCCGTTCACGCAGCCGAGATGCTGGGCCGGCTGCAGGGCCGCTGGCATACGGTGGTCACTGGCGTGGCGGTGGTGGAGGTGGGGACCGGGCGGGAGCGGACCGGTGCCGAAGCGACTAGGGTGTTGATGCGGCCCCTGGAGCCGGACGCCATCGCCGCCTACGTGGCCAGTGGCGAGCCTTTGGACAAGGCTGGCGCCTATGCCATCCAGGGGCTCGGCGCGGCTCTGGTGATGAGGATCGAGGGCTGCTTCTACAACGTGGTGGGGTTGCCCCTGGCGGCCCTCGTGTCGATGCTCAAGGAGTTCGGCGTGGACGTCTTCCGCAGGGGCGGGTAGCCAGTGAAGGCTTGGGGGGCGTCGGGGTGTACCATCGTTTGAAGGAGTTGCCCAGGGAGGAACGACCGCGGGAACGCCTGATCCGCTATGGGCCGGGCGCCTTGTCGAACGCGGAGCTCCTGGCCATCATCCTCAGGACGGGCGAGGCCAGCACGGGCCGATCCGCCCTGGACCTGGCGCGGCACGTGCTCTCCCTCGGCAAGGCACGGGGAGATGACGGGGAGGGGCTGTGCTTCCTCGCGACGGCGGCGGTGGAGGAACTGAGCCAGGTGAAGGGGATCGGCCCCGCCAAGGCGGTGCAGCTCAAGGCCGCGGTGGAACTGGGCCGGCGCGTCGCCCGGGTCGCCCGGGTGCGCCGGGCCGTGAACACGCCGTCCCAGGCCCGCGACCTCCTGATGGAAGAGATGCGGTACCTGGAGCAGGAGCAGTTTCGCACCGTGCTCCTGGATGCCAAGAACGGCGTGATATCGATCGAGTTGGTCAGCGTCGGCACCCTGGACAGCTCTCCCGTTCACCCGCGGGAGGTCTTCAAGATGGCGGTGAGGAAGAGCGCCGCGGCGCTCATCCTCGCCCACAACCATCCCAGCGGTGACCCGACGCCGAGCGACGACGACGTGCGCATAACGCGGCGCCTGGCAGAGACTGGCCGCATCCTGGGCATCGAAGTGCTGGATCACCTGGTAATAGGGGACAATAGGTACGTGAGCTTCAGGGAGCGGGGCATCGCTTTCTGACTCGTGACCGGGTCGCCGGGCGCGGTCGGGCTCTGCCATCAAGCGTAGGGACGGAGGGAAAGCCTTCAATGTTCAATGGCCTCGTCGGATACTTCTCCCGCGACATGGGCATCGATCTCGGCACGGCCAACACCCTCGTTTATGTGCGCGGCCGGGGGATAGTGCTGCAGGAGCCGTCTGTTGTGGCGATTCAGGTCGACACCAAGCAGCCCGTGGCCGTGGGGAATGAGGCGAAGAAGATGATCGGCCGCACCCCGGGGAACATCGTGGCCATCCGTCCGCTCAAGGACGGGGTCATCGCCGACTTCGACATCACCCAGACCATGATCAGGCATTTCATCCACAAGGCCAACCGGGGTTGGACGATATTCCGCCCGCGCGTGGTGGTGGGGGTGCCGTCTGGTTGCACCGAGGTGGAGAAGAGGGCGGTCATCGACGCGGCCATGCAGGCAGGGGCGCGCGAGGCCTATCTGATCGAAGAGCCGATGGCGGCGGCCATCGGTGCTGGCTTACCAGTTTCGGAACCCACCGGGAACATGGTGGTGGACATCGGCGGGGGCACCGCGGAGGTCGCCATCATCTCGCTGGGGGGTATAGTGACCCACCGATCCATTCGGGTGGGCGGCGACGAGATGGACGAGGCGATAGTGAATTACGCCAAGCGGCATTACAATATGCTGATCGGCGAGCGGACGGCTGAAGAGATAAAGATCTCGATCGGCTCGGCTTATCCCGTGAACGATGGGGAAAGCATGGAGGTGCGCGGCCGGGACCTGGTGACGGGGCTGCCCAAGAACCTCACGCTGACGGCCGCGGAGGTGCGCGAGGCCCTGTCGGAACCGGTGGGTCAGATCCTGGAGGCGATCAAGGTCACCCTGGAGCGGACGCCGCCGGAACTGGCGGCTGACATCATGGACCGCGGCATCGTCATGACGGGGGGAGGCGCGCTCCTGCGGGGGCTGGACCGGAAGATCTCCGAGGAGACGGGGATGCCGGTGGTGGTGGCCGACGAGCCTCTCCTGTGCGTGGTGCGCGGCACGGGGAAGATGCTGGAATCCCTCGACAGGTACCGGAGGATGCTTACAAGCCCGCGCAAGATCAGCGCCTAGTGCGCGTGGGCGCACCGGGGGGCGAGGTGGAATGCGGCGCCTGATCCGGGATCGCCGGCTCTGGGCTGTGGTCGTGGGGATGGTCGCGGCCGCGGTGGCCCTCAAGCTCTCTCCGGACGTCACCCCCCGGCTGGCTCCGATCGGGGCCCTGCTTCAAGAGGCGCTGGCGCCATTGCAGCGGGTCACGTTCCGGGCGAGCGCAGCGGTGCGCGACGCGGGTGGCTACCTGGTTGACCTGCCGCGCCTGCGCCGCGAGAACGAACGTTTGAGGGCGCAGGTGGAGCACGTCGACATCCTGGAAAGCCAGCTTGAGGAGCTGAGGCAGGAGAACCGGCGCCTGAATGAGCTCCTGGGCCTAAAGGCGCGGCTGGACGTGGCTTCCCGCCGGCTCCTGGCGGCGCGCGTGATCGGCCGCAACCCCGACGACTGGTTCAGCTACGTGATGATCGACTGCGGCAAGCGGGACGGTGTGGAAAGAGGGATGGTGGTCATCACCGCCCAGGGTTTGGTGGGGCGTGTGACTAGCGTGGCGTCCCACGCGGCGACCGTCATGTTGCTGACAGACCCCCAGAGCGGGGTCGGGGCGCGGGTGCAACGGGAGTCGTCGCAGGCGCAGGGAGTGGTGCTGGGCCAAAAGGGGCGGGGCGACCTTTTGAAGATGAAGTTCTTCTTGCACGACGCGGACGTGCGGCGGGGGGATCGCATCGTGACCTCCAGCTTGGGCGAGGTCTTCCCGTCCGGCATCCCGATCGGGATCGTGACCGAGGTGGTCGATGGGGAGGGCGGGCTCGTCCGCGAGGCTTGGGTGAAACCGCTGGTGGCCTTCAACCGGTTGGAGGAGGTCCTCGTGCTGGGTGCCCGCGGGCGGGAGGGGGGATAGGGCGTGCAACTCCGGGTTTGGGCCTTGGCTGGCCTGGTGGTGCTGGCCACGGTGCTGCAGACGTCCCTGGTCCCCTTTCTTCAGGTCTCAGAGGTGAGGCCTGATTTGCTTCTAGTGCTCAGTTTGGCGGTCGGGCTCACCTTTGGCCCGAGGGAGGCGGGGTGGATCGGAGCCGCGGCGGGCTTGTGCGAGGACTTCCTCAGCGGCCGCCAGGTGGGCCTCTTCACCGCCAGTCTGGCCCTCGTCAGTTACCTCATGGCCCTCGCCGGGCAGAAGGTCTACCGGGAGCATGTGGCCGTACCCGTCATGGCCGGTTTCGTTGGCACGTGGATGCTCCATGTGGTGGAGGCGACCCTTAGTCTTGTGGGCGGCATCGACAGCAACTGGCACCTTATGGGGCTACCGACGCTCTTGGAGGCTGGCGCCAACGCGGTGCTGACCGGGCTGGCCTACGGTCCGGTGCGCCGCCTAGAGGGGTTGTTCTCCCGCGGGGGCCGGTACGTGGCCGGGAGGCGCCCGGGCGCCTGGTTGTAACGCCGGGTGGGGCGAATGGGGGTGAGCGGCGTGCGGGGCGAGGAACTCGAGAAACGCGTGACCATCATGGCCTTGTTGCTCGCTGCGGCCTTCCTGGTCCTCGTCTTCCGCCTGGGTTACCTCCAGGTGGTGCAAGGGAGCAAGTGGGAGGAAGCGTCTCTGGGCCAGCGCATCCGCGTCGTGTCGATCCCGGCCCCGCGCGGCAACATCTATGACCGCAACGGGGTGGCCCTCGCCACGAACCGTCCCGCCTTCAGCGTCTTTCTCGTCTATACCGGAGAGCCGGTCCCGGAGGCGGTGGTGAAGAAGCTGAGCGAGATCCTGGGCATCGAGCCGGCGGTCATCCGCAAGGCGGCGGAGCAACTGAAGCCGGCTTTCGGACGGCCCTACCAGCCCGTGCCCATCAAGACCGACATCACCTGGAAGGAGCACACCCTCCTCGAAGAGCGCCGGGCTGATCTGCCAGGCGTGGTCGTGCAGGCGCAACCCATCAGGTTTTACCCGGGTATACCCGAGTTCCCGGAGGTTGGTCCGCGCCTGGCCGCCCACGTGGTGGGGCAGGTGAAGAAGGCGGACTATGGTATCACCGCCGTGGGACGTTACGGGCTCGAGGCCTCTTACAACGGGGACCCGGCGCAGGCCTCCACCCCGGGAGAGTTGGGGCTGCAGGGCAAGGACGGGGTGCGGCAGGTGGAGGTCGATGCCCAGGGCCGCCCGGTCAGGACGCTGCGGGAGCTGCCCCCGCTGCCGGGGAACAACCTGGTGCTCACGATCGACGCCCGCCTGCAGGCGACGGCGGAAAAGGCGCTGCTGGAACGGATGCAATACCTGCGCAAGCTGCGGAACAAGGACTGCCCGAGCGGATGCGCGGCCGAGTACGGTGCCGCGGTCGCCATCGACGTGCGCACCGGAGAGATCCTCGTCCTGGCGTCCGTCCCGGCCTTCGATCCCAACGTCTTCGCGCTCGGCGCCGCGGCCATGCCTGGCACCGACGATGCTACGCGGTTCAACAGGGCTTGGCGGGACCTCAACCGCGATCCCGGCAAGCCCTTGCTGAACCATGCCACGATGGATGCGGCCCCGCCCGGTTCGACGTTCAAGCCGGTGACAGCGGTGGCCGCCCTAGAGGCCAAGGTCACGCAGCCTGCCGAGAAGGTTTACTGCCCGGGTTACCGCATATTCGGCATCCGGTTCCGGGACTGGGGCGCGCACGGTTCCGTGAACCTCCAGCAGGCCCTGGCGCGGTCTTGTGACGTCTACTTTTACCAGATGGGCACGCGGATGGGGATCAAGGCGCTCGCCGAGATGGCCTACCAGTTCGGGCTGGGCTTGAAGACGGGCTTGGAGGACCGGGACGGCATCAGCGAGTTCGCCGGCTGGGTGGCTTCGCCCGAGACCAAGCGGCGGCGCCACCCCGACGATCCGACCTGGTATCCCTCGCAGAACTTGAGCGCTGCCATCGGGCAGGACGACAACCAGTTCACCCCTCTGCAGATGGCCAACCTGGCGGCGACCATAGCCAACGGGGGGGTCCGCTTGCGGCCCTACCTGGTGAAGCAGGTTACCACCACGGATGGCCGCGTGATCAAGGAGGCTGGCCGCCAGGTAGCGGGGCGGGTGAAGGCCAGTCCCGCCAGTCTGGCTGAGGTGCGCAAGGGCATGCTGGCGGTGATGCAGTACAACCCCGGGTGGAGCGGGGTGGACTCCAGCTTCGGGACCGCCTCCCACGTCTTCGGGGATTTCCCCGCCAAGGCCAAGGCCGCCACGGGCCGGGAGATCCGGCTGGCAGGCAAAACCGGCACGGCTGAGACCGGACGCAAGACGGAGACGCCCTACGGCTGGTTTATCGGTTTCGCCCCCTATGACAACCCCGAGATCGCCGTAGCCGTCATGGTGCGGCATGGCGGTGGCGGCAGCCTGGCTGCAGCGCCGGTGGCCAGGGCCATCTTCGAAGAGTATTTCGGTCTCCACGGGGATCGGGAGGCTCTCGAGACAGCCGCTCCGGTACAGAAGAAGACAGGGCATTCCATCCTCTGACCCGGCGTGGCCGTTTTCTGTGGCATGTCCCCGAAGGCTGTTGGAATTTGCAGACAAAAAGTCTGCCCCCTGCCCCGTTTTCCGTGCAGGGAAATGCCCTTTTCCGCCGAACTAGTAATGGCAAAGGGGAGGAACGGGGCGTGGCCAGGCAAGGGGATATCCAGTTCAGGGGGACCCGGGGCGGCCTCCTGGTGCGCTTCGATGAAGGCGAGGATTTCGACCGTTTGAAGGAGCGTTTGGCGGAACGCCTGGATGCCGCTCAGAAATTCTTCCACGGATCCGCTGTCACCATCGACATCGGCAACCGCGTGCTCACGACCAAGCAATTGCTGGAACTGGAAAGCCTCTTCAGCAGCCGTTACGGAGTCCGCATCCTGCAAGTGGTGAACGGGGGATTGGAGCCTGCCGAGACGGAGGCGGTGCCGCCCCGGGGGGAGGATCTCGCGCGGGGGGAGAGCGACGCCCAGGAACAGCAGCCTGCGCGTTCCAGACCTTCGGCCTACCTTGGCCTGCTGCCCTGCCGCGGTGACGTGTCGGCCGACACCCTGCTGGTCAAGAGGACCATCAGGTCTGGGCAACGCATCGCCTACAACGGGAACGTCGTCGTCCTGGGCGATGTCAACCCCGGCGCCGAGGTGGTCGCCAGCGGCGACGTGATCGTGCTGGGGCATCTGCGGGGAGGTGCATGCCGGTACCACGGGGAACGAGAGTTCGATCGTGGTAGCTTTCCGGCTTTCGCCGACCCAGTTGCGGATCGGCAATCACATCAGCAGAGCCCCTGACTGGGAACCGGCGCTGCACCCGGAGGCGCCGGAGATGGCTCGCGTCCGGGATGGGGAAGTGGTGATCGATCCCTTCCCGGGGATGGGCTATCTGGAGGAGGCCGTCCGGTAGGCCCGGTAGGGGCTGACTACGGGGCAAACTCTTAGCGGCGAGGGGGAATCGGCGTTGGGCGTGGGGATCGTGGTGACCTCGGGAAAGGGAGGGGTCGGGAAGACCACCACTACCGCCAACCTGGGGACGGCGCTGGCCATGATGGGTAAGACCGTCGCCCTGGTGGACGCGGACATCGGTCTGCGCAACCTCGATGTAGTCATGGGTCTTGAGAACCGCATCGTCTACGACTTGGTGGACGTGGTCCAGGGCTTCTGCCGCCTCAAGCAGGCCCTCATCAAGGACCGGCGGCTGGAGAACCTCTACCTCCTGCCCGCGGCTCAGACCAAGGACAAGACGGCGGTGAGCCCGGATCAGATGCGGTCCCTGGTGGAGGAGATGAAACGCGAGTTCGACTACGTCATAGTCGATTGCCCGGCCGGGATCGAGCAGGGGTTCCGCAACGCCATAGCCGGTGCCGACGAGGCCGTCATCGTCACGACGCCCGAGGTCAGCGCCGTGCGCGATGCCGACCGCATCATCGGTCTTCTGGAGGCCGAGGAGATGCGGGAACCCCGGCTCATCATCAACCGGATCAGGCCCGCCATGGTCAAAAAGGGTGACATGATGGACATCGACGACGTATTGGACATCCTGGCCATCAAGCTCCTGGGCGTGGTCCCCGACGACGAGACCATCGTGGTGTCCACCAACCGCGGGGAACCAGCGGTGCTCCAGCACGGTTCCCGGGCAGGGGAGGCTTACAAGAACATCGCGCGCCGGATCATGGGTGAGGACGTGCCGTTCCTGCCGCTCACTGCGGGCGAAGACGGGCTCTTCGGCTGGCTGCGCCGCCTGCTGGTCGGCGAGAAATAGGTGCGCCCGAGCGGGAGGTCTTGAGACCATGGATTTCCTGATGAAACTGTTCAATAAGGAAAGCGGCAGCAAGGACGTGGCCAAGGAGCGCCTCAGGCTCGTTCTCGTCCATGACCGGGCGAGCGTTGCCCCGCACGTGATGCAGGCCATAAAAGAAGACATCATCCGGGTGATCTCCAAGTACATGGAGATCGACGAGAGTCGCATGGAGGTCGACCTGGCCAACACCAACAATGCGGTGGCCCTCACTGCCAGCATACCGGTCATGAGGGTGCGCAGAGGGCATTCGGAAACGGAAGCTTGAAATCCCAGCGCCATCGCCGCTACGGCGGCATGTCGCCCGAGTTCGCCTACGTTATAATTGTTGCGGTTGACGGCGGTGGTGGCGCGGGTGGCAAAGAGGCTGCTGAAAAACCTCGATTGGCAGCTCCTGTGCTATGTG
>JBBITQ010000036.1:4505-9052 GCA_037440685.1 Clostridiales bacterium | reverse complement strand
TCTACCACCGCCTGCCTTCTCTGGAGACCCTCGACGGGTTGGCCTATCGCCTGGTCGTCTACGGTTTCCCCCTCCTTACCCTGGCCATCGTCACGGGCTCCATCCGGGCCCGTGCCGCCTGGCAGACGCCGTGGTTCTGGGAGCCCAAGGGCGTGTGGAGCCTGGTGACGTGGGGGATCTACGCGGCTTACATCATCCTCAGGTCGCGGGGCGCCTGGGGCGGCCGCAAGGCCGCCTACCTGGTGGTGGCCGGCTTTGCCGCGGTGCTAGTGAACCTTTTCGTGGTGAACCTGGTCCTCACCAGGTACCACATGTTCTGACGGCTCCGGGATGTGGCGGGTGGGGGCCGGGGACGAGAGGGAAGCGACTGTGTATTATCCGGTGTTCCTGAACGTGGCGGGCCGGCACTGCCTGGTGGTGGGGGGCGGCAAGGTCGCCAGCCGGAAGGTGGAGGCGCTGCTCCGGCACGGCGCGGCGGTACGGGTGGTGAGCCCGCGGGTGGCTCCGGAGTTAGCCCGCATGGCGGCTGCGGGGCGGGTGGAGCTCCACAGGCGTGAGTACCGGCCCGGTGACGCGGCGGGTGCCTTTCTGGTCTTCGCCGCCACCGGAGACGCCGAGGTCAATCGCCGCATCCGGGAGGAGGCGGTCCGGTGCGGCGCCCTCGTGAACGCGGTGGACGACCCGGAGCACAGCGATTTCGTCCTCCCCGCCGTGGTGGAGCGGGGCGACCTGACGATCGCCGTAGCCACGGCGGGGAAGAGCCCGGCGCTGGCGCGGCGCCTGCGCGAGCGCCTGGAGCGCGAGTTCGGCGACGAGTATGCCCTCTGGCTGGACATCCTGGCCGAGGCGCGCCGGCTGGCGCGGGAGCGCCTGCCGGACCCGGACGCTAGGGCGGAGTTCCTGTTCTCGCTGGTCGATGACCCGGCTTACCTGGAGCTCCTGCGGGCTGGCCGGGCTGCCGAGGCCCGGCAGCGGATGACGGCCGCGCTGACGGCTGCGGTCCTAGGCAAGGAGGCTGAGTGATGTCGAGACTAGGTTACGGCGTCCTGCGGGTGGGTACGCGGGGGAGCGCCCTGGCCAGGGCGCAGACAGGCCAGGTCATCGCCCGGCTCAAAGAACAGTGGCCCGGCCTGGAGGTGGAGATGGTCGTCATCACCACGAAGGGCGACCTTACGCTGGACACGCCCTTGCACCAGGTCGGCGGGAAGGGCCTGTTCGTGAAGGAGATCGAGGAGGCCCTCCTGGCGGGGGAGATCGACCTGGCGGTGCACAGCGCCAAGGACGTGCCTGCCGAGCTGCCGGCGGGGCTTGGCCTCGTCGCCCACCCACGCCGGGCCGATCCCCGTGACGCCCTCATTTCCCGGGAGGGGCTGGCCCTGGAGCGCCTGCCGCGCGGCGCGCGGGTGGGCAGCTCCAGCTTGCGCCGCGTCTTCCAGTTGCGCCATCTGAGGCCGGACCTGCAGGTGGAGCCGCTCCGGGGCAACGTGGACACGCGCCTGCGCCGGCTGGAGGAGGGTCGCTTCGACGCCATCGTCCTCGCGGCGGCCGGGCTGGGCCGGCTGGGGCTGGCGGACCGGGTGACGGAGTACCTCGATCCGGAGGTCTTCATCCCGGCTGTGGGCCAGGGGGCGCTGGCCCTGGAGGCCCGATGTGACGACGCCCGCACGCGTGAGCTGGCGGCCGCCATCGATGACGAGGAGACGGCGCTGGCGCTGGCCGCTGAGCGCGCCTTCCTGGCTGGCATCGAGGGTGGCTGCCAGGTGCCGGCCGGCGCCCACGCGCGGCTGATGGGCGACCGCCTGGTCCTGAGCGGCTTCCTGGCCAGCCCGGACGGCGCC
Source organism: Clostridiales bacterium (assembly GCA_037440685.1). GTDB lineage: Bacteria > Bacillota > Sulfobacillia > DYIH01 > JBBITQ01 > JBBITQ01. The sequence goes on along the minus strand of JBBITQ010000036.1, from coordinate 7,214 downwards.
TTCTTCGCCCGCGACCGCGTCGAGGGGCCGTCGGGCCGGGAGGAGGCGGTGCGGCTGGGGAACGCCCTGGCTGAGCGGCTGCTCGCCGCGGCGCGCGCTCAGGGGAGGAGCGCGGCGCGGTGACCGCCGCGCCGCCTGGCAAGGTCTACCTGGTGGGCGCCGGCCCCGGGGACCCGGGGCTGATCACGGTGAAGGGTTGCCGGTTGCTGCGCCGCGCTGACGTGGTGGTGTACGACCGGCTCGGCGCGCCCGGCCACCTGAGGGAGTGCGCCCCCCAGGCCGAACTCGTCTTCGTCGGCAAGGAGCCCGGCGCCGAGTCTCCGGACCAGGAGGCCATCAACCGCCTGCTCATCGCCAAGGCCCGGGAGGGCAAGACGGTGGTCAGGCTCAAGGGCGGGGACCCGTTCGTCTTCGGACGCGGCGGGGAGGAGGCGAGGGCGCTCGCGGCGGCGGGCATCCCCTTCGAGGTGGTCCCGGGCGTCACGTCCGCCGTGGCGGTGCCGGCTTACGCCGGGATTCCACTGACCTACCGCGGCATCGCCTCGTCCGTGGCGATAGTGTCCGGGCGGACCACCCGGCCGGATTGGGCGCTAGCGGGATCGGCGGACACGCTCGTCGTCCTCATGGGAGCGGCGCGGGTAGCCGAGGTGGCCGCGCGGCTCCTGGACCAGGGCCGTTCCCCCGAGACCCCGGCCGCGGTGGTGGCGTCCGGAACGCTCCCCGAGCAGCGAACGGTGGTCGGCACCCTGGCGGACATCGCCGGCAAGGCAGCCGCGGCGGGCATATCCAGCCCGGCCGTCATCGTGGTGGGGGAGGTGGTGCGCCTGCGGGATGAGATCGCCTGGTACGAAAGGCTTCCCCTGGCAGGGCGGCGGGTGCTGGTGACCAGGGCGCCAGGGCAGGCCGGGGCGCTGAGCGACCTGCTGGCCGAAGCGGGCGCCGAGCCCGTGGAGGTGCCCCTCATCGAGGTGGTCGAACCCGAGAGTTGGGAAGGGGTCGACGCGGCCATCGGCCGGCTGGAGGCCTACGACTGGATCGTCTTCACCAGCGCCAACGGGGTGGACTTCTTCTTCCGCCGCCTGTGGGAACTGGGAGGGGATGCCCGGGCCCTGGGCCGGGCGCAGGTGGCCTGCGTCGGGGAAGCCACGGCGCGGGCCCTGGGGGAGCGCGGCCTGCGCGCTGACCTGGTGCCGGCGAGTTTCCGGGCGGAGGCCCTGATCGAGCCCCTGGCCGCCCGGGCGGGGGCGGGCGCTCGCGTGCTCATGCCCAGGGGGGACCTGGCGCGCCAGGACTTCCCCGCCGCGTTGCGCGAAAGGGGCTTGCACGTCGATGAGGTGATCGTCTACCGCACCCGGCCGGCGCGGAACGGGGTCACCATGATCCGGCGCCTGCTCGAGGAGGGGAGGCTGGACGCCATCACCTTCGCCAGCCCTTCCGCCGTCGAGAGCTTCCTGACGGCGGTGGGGCCGGACGCGCCTGCGCTCCTGGGCCGGGCGGCGGTGGCCTGCATCGGGCCGGTGACGGCGGCGGCGGCCCGGGAACGCGGCCTGCGGGTGGACGTCCTGGCGGAACCATCCACCATGCCCGGGCTTGTCCGCGCCCTGGCTGCCTTCTTCACGGGCGGCGCGGCGCCTGCGGCGGGGAGAGATAGCGAAGAATCGGGGGGTTGAGAGCGATGGGGTTTCCGGTGACGCGGATGCGGCGCCTGCGGGAGAGCCGGCCGCTGCGGCACCTGGTGCGCGAGACGGAGCTTTCGCCGGGGGATTTCATCTATCCCCTCTTCGTGACCGAGGGGACGGGGATAAAGGAGGAGATCGGCTCCCTGCCCGGGCAGTACCGCTGGTCTCTGGACCTGGTGGCGGAAGAGGCGGCGGAGGCGGCGGAATTGGGCATCCCGGCCGTGATCCTGTTCGGCATCCCCGACCGCAAGGACGAGGTGGGGTCCGAGGCGTATAACGACGACGGTATCGTGCAACGCGCCGTGCGGACCATCAAACGCGCTGTGCCGGGGCTCCTGGTGATCACGGACGTCTGCCTGGACGAATTCACCAGCCACGGTCACTGCGGGTTGGTGGAGGACGGCCGCGTCGTGAACGACCCGACGCTGCCCCTCCTGGCGCGGACCGCCGTGTCCCACGCCCGCGCCGGAGCGGACATCGTCGCCCCGTCGGACATGATGGACGGCCGGGTGGCGGCCATCCGGGCCGCATTGGACGAGGCCGGGTTTCCCCTCGTCCCCATCATGTCGTATGCGGCGAAGTACGCATCGGCTTACTACGGCCCATTCCGCGAGGCTGCTCATTCCGCCCCCGCCTTCGGGGACCGGCGCAGCTACCAGATGGACCCGGCCAACGCCCGCGAGGCGCTCCGCGAAGTGGAGCTGGACGTCGCGGAGGGGGCCGACATCGTGATGGTGAAGCCGGCCCTGGCCTACCTGGACATCATCCGGCGCGTCCGCGACGCGTTCCATCTGCCAGTGGCGGCCTACAACGTGAGCGGCGAGTACGCGATGATCAAGGCGGCGGCGCGGAACGGCTGGTTGGATGAGCGGCAGGTGGTCCTGGAGACCCTCCTGGCCATCAAGCGGGCGGGAGCCGACATCATCCTGACTTACCACGCCAAGGAGGCGGCCCGCTGGCTCCGGGAGGGCTGGTACTAGCTGTCCATCGGCTGTTGTGGTGGCGGCGTTCCCCCGATAAATACTCTATA
>JBBITQ010000036.1:0-4483 GCA_037440685.1 Clostridiales bacterium | reverse complement strand
ATAACCAATCCGGGGACCGCCCGACTGCGCCGCGAATCGCGGGTGGGTCCGGAGCGGAAGGAGGACGGGGGAGTGGAGTGCGACCGTTGCACCGTCTGCGGCAGGGTGGTGCGGGCGCAGGTGCTCTGCCACTACGTGACCGACTGGGGTCAGTCGTACGAGTCCTGCTCCTGCATCTGCGACGACTGCCGCCGCTATCTTGAGGAGCGCGCCGACATGAACCTCTGGAAGCAGCGCCCGGCCCCTGAGGTGCCGGGGCGCTAGGGTGGCGAGGCGCCGGCACTGGCGGTGGGAGCCGGCGCCTCGTGCTGCATTAGCTTCGGTCCCACTGCGGTGCCTCGCCGCCGGGGTCGTCCGGACCGGGCTTGCCCCGCAGGTAGGGTTCCATCTCGTCGTCGATGGTGCTGTAGTCGCCCTCCAGCTCGATGAGGCCGGCGTCGCGCAGGGCGCGCGCCACGGCGGCCAGCGAGCGCCGGTCTCCCTCGGGCAGGCTGCGCACGAATCTGTTGATCTCCTCCGGGCTGGCGTGGGCGCGAAACTTCACCCCGCCGTACTTCAGGAACCGTTCGCCGTCCATGCCTCGCCCCCTCCTCACCTCGTGCTTCGCCCGCGCGCGCTCCCATTAGGGCCCCATAGCGGTGGCGATGTTCTCAGGATGCCCGGAGGCGACTGCACAGTTGCACGAGGAACCGCCACCACCCGGCCAGGAGGCCAGGCCATGCACCGCGCTCGGAAGCCCGCGGGCCCGCCCCGCCCGGTATGGCGGCAACGTCGCGCGCCGCCACCAGCGGATACGCCGCCATGGGCCGGCCGTTCAGGAACACGCGGACCAGGCCCGCCCTCTGCCCCGCCACGACCGGCGCTTCGAGGACGGGCGGGGTCTCAACCTGGAGGTAGGTGCTCTCGGAGCCATCGGCCCGCACCGGTACGGTTACCGCGCGATTCCCTGCGACCGACAGCGGCACGCGGGCCGCCCGGCCCCCTGCCACCGCGGCCCCGGTCACCGGCGCTCCCGGTCGCAGGAGGCGGATGGGCCGGAACGCCTGGAAGCCGTATTCGAGGAGGTCCTGGGCATCCCGCCACTTGCCCCGCTTGCTGTCGCGCAGCACCACCGCCACCAGTTGCCAGCCGTCCCGGGTGGCGGAGGCCACGTAGGTGTGGCCAGCTTCCACCGTGTAGCCGGTCTTGACCCCGTCTATCCCCGCGGTGCCGAGGAGCAGGTTGTGGTTGACGAGGTCCCGCCTCTCACCGCCGGGGAAGGTCACCGTGTGGCGGCGCGTGGCCACGATGCGGGCGAAGACGGGGTTGGCGAGGGCGTGCCTGGTGATGGTGGCCAGATCGCGGGCGGTGGTGTGCTGCCCGGGCGCGGGAAGGCCGCTGGCGTTCCGGAAAGCGCTCCGCACGGCCCCGAGGGCACGGGCTTTCTCGTTCATGAGCCGGGCGAAGGCGCCCGCCGATCCCGCCACGTGCTCGGCCAGGGCCGCGGCGGCATCGTTCCCGGATTCCAGGAGGAGGCCGTAGAGCAGGGCCTCCACGGTGGTTTCCTGGCCCGGCTTCAGGTACATCGAGGAACCCTGGGCGGTGGCGGCGGAGCGGCTCACGGTGATGCGCTCGGCGAGGCCGGCCCGTTCCAGGACCACGAGCGCGGTCAGGATCTTGGCGGTGCTCGCCGGCGGGAACGGCGCGTCGGGGTTCTTCGCGTAGAGGATCCGCCCGGAGGCCACGTCCAGCAGTACCGCGCTCTCGGCTTCCACAGCAGGGGACGCCGCCGCGGCGTCCGTCCTCACCGGCGCCTCCTCCCCGGCGGTCTTCGCGGCGACTGCTGGTGAGGGCAGGATGGACGCCAGGAGAAGGAAGACCGTGAGGACAGAGCGGATCATGCTGATATTGTTCCGGGCTCATGATGATTTATTAGCGGGCGGGGGCTAATACTAGAAGCCGGTGGGCGCCAATACTAGGCTGGGCGGGGACTCGATGCCCGCTGGGGAAGGGAGCGTAGTACGGTGATCAGGGTGGCCCTCAAGGTGATCGTTGTCTTGTGCGCGGGGGTGATCGCAGCGGGGTGCGCCAGGAAGCCGGCTGCGCCTGAGGCCAAGACGCCCGAGAAACGCGGGGAGCAGCTCTTCGTCTCGCTCGCCTGCAACACCTGTCACACCACCGACGGGACCACGGGGGCCTGCCCCACGCTAAAAGGGCTCTACGGAAAGGACGTGCGGCTCGTGGGCGGCGGCTCGGTGAAGGCCGACGAAGCCTACATCCGGGAGTCGATCTTGAACCCGGACGCCAAGATCGTCGAGGGCTACTCTAAAGGCGTGATGTCGGCTGCCGTCTCCAAAGCGCAGGTGGAGAAGCCGGAGACCCTGGATGCCCTGGTGGCGTACATCAAGAGCCTGAAGTAGCGGCCCGCTCCCTCCGGATCACGCTCAGCGCACCACGAGGACCGGGCAGTGAGCCAGGTGCACCACCCGGTCGCTCACGCTTCCCATCAGCAGGCCCTGGACGCGGCCCAAGCCCCGCGAGCCGACGACGATCAAGTCCGCGCCGATCTCTTTCGCCACGTTGACGATCTCCGCCGCGGCTTCGCCCACCGACACGAGCACGGTGGTGTCCACGCCGGCGGGGAAGGTCTGCTCCGTCTCGGCCAGGAGTTCTCGGGCCTTCTGGCGCGCGCTGGCCTCCAGTTCCTGCATCACCTTCTCCCACGCGGGGCCGCCCGTCTCCACCGTCACGTAGCGGTAGTCCAGGGGACGCACGACGTGCAGGATGGTGACGGCAACCCCCTGCAATTGGGAGGCGAGGTCGCGAACAAAAGCGGCCGCCTTCTGCGCGCCTTCGGAGCCGTCCACCGCCAGCAGGATCTTCATGGGGGATTACCCTCCTCGCAAGGTTGGTCTTCCGGAGAGCCGCCCTGCATGGCCCTAGTACATCATAACGCAGCAGGGACGCGCAGGAAAACCGTCCCTTCCGGGCAGCCCGGAAAGGCTACCATCCGCATGTGCTTCCGCCAATTCCGGCCGCGGCTGACGGGCTATTGACGTCCTGGTGCCGGGAGGTTAGGCTTGGTATTGAGAATATGTTGTACCAGGGGGTGGCGAGTGTGAGCCTCATGCGTTGGAACCCGTGGGAAGAGCTGAGCAGGTTGCGGGAGGAGATGCAGCGGCTGGTGGAAGGCTCGCCCTTCCCGGCCTGGCTGCGGGGCGAGTTCCTGCCGTCTGTGGACGTGTTCGAAGCGGGCAACGAAGTGGTGCTCAAGGCAGACCTCCCCGGTTTCGATCCCAAAGACGTCGAAGTGCGCGTGTTCCCAGACAGCGTGGTCATCAAGGCCCAGTCCCAGCAGGCAGAGGAGGTCGAGCGGGCCGGGTACTACCACCGCGAGCGGCGGAGCGGCAGCATCTACCGCCAGGTGCGCCTGCCGGCGCAGGTGATCCCCGAGGATGCCAGGGCATCGTTCCGCAACGGGTTGCTCGAGGTGCGGATGTCCAAGGCGGGCGGCAAGGACGCCAACGGGTACAAGGTGGACATTCAGGCGGACTGACGGGGCTTGACCCCGCCGGAACCGGGGCCTGGGTTTGCCAGGCCCCTTTCTCTTTCCATCGCGCTGCCGGTCGCCCCAGTGGCGGCCGCCTCCAGGCCAGGCGTGGCCGCCAGGGGTGCCGCTACGGGCCCCTGCGGCGGCACTCCTCGGCCAGGGCGGCGACGCGGACGCGGATGGCGTCCCTCGCCCGGCGGAAGACGGCCAAGACCTCCTCCTCGGTCCCCCGCGCCCTGGCAGGGTCCTCGAAGGGCCAATGGAGACGCCTGACGTGGGGCGGGGTGAGGGGACAACGCTCCTCGGCGTCGCCGCACACGGTGACGACCAGGTCCATGGTCTTGAGGAGCGCGGGGTCGATGGTTTTGGAGGTCTGGCGGGAGATGTCCACGCCGGCTTCGGCCATCACGGCCACGGCGCGCGGATTCAACCCGTGGGCCTCCAGGCCGGCCGAGTGCACCTCCCAGAGGTCGCCGCCCAGGGCGCGCGCCCAGCCCTCGGCCATCTGGCTGCGGCAGGAGTTGCCGGTGCACAGGAACATGATCTTGAGCTTGGGCCGCTCGCTCAACTTGAGCCTCCTGAGTCGTTCGTGATGTGCCGCTACGCATAATTGTGCCACACGTTGCGGAGGAAGACGGGATGTATAGATAGAATGCTTTTGTCGAGCTATGTTTCGTGGTGCGATGGAGGTGGAGGTGTGACACAGGACAGGGTTGAACAGGCCGGCCTCCTCTGGATGATGGTCAAGGAATCGGCTGGCCCGATGGTCTTCGTAGGTGCTGACCGCCGGTTGTTGGACCTGACCAAGGCAGCAGCGGAACTGATCGGCATATCATCGGTGAAAGACGCCCCGCCCTGCGACGAGCTGCTTCAGCCTGTGATCCAGCTGTGCCAGGGCGGCATGTGTTGTTCGGAGTCTTCTGCCCTTCCGGCCTCGCGGTGGAGTCCATGGCT